>NZ_JAFLQW010000507.1 GCF_017313335.1 Phormidium pseudopriestleyi FRX01
GGCACGCTTGGCTTCCCTGCATTCGGAATAAAAGCCGAAGGGTCTGCCGATAGTGCATTCGAGTATCAACTCTCCCTGGGATTTGGGTATAACAAGGACTCCGGCTTCTATTTCGATACGGAAAACACCGAACTCGGTTTCGAGCTTGGCCTCGGTTTAAGCGATGATTTCAAAGCCACCGGGACGGCAGCATTCTTGCAACTCGACCTGGAGAACAATGCTGACGACCCCACCAAAATTGGTGCCGAATTCAAAGTCAAACTCCAAGATATCGACAACTTGCCAGAATCCGTTGATGATGGCGAACGACTGACCTTTTCAGAACTCAAAGGCGACTACAAACTCACGGATTTATTTGCTACCACTTTAGATACCAAAGCCAACCTGGGTCTGAAAGCGGTAACCAGCATTGAGGGAAGTGCGGCGATCCCCTCATTTAACTTCGATTTGAAAGCGGAATTCCCGGTCTTGAAGTACGAAGACGGGAAGTGGAGTGGGCCGCAAAAACCCACCCTGGCGTTCAACGATATGCAGCTTGACTTGGGAACGTTTGTCACTGACTTTGCCAAACCGATTATCACCACTGTCAATGATGTGGTGGATCCCGTTCGTCCGGTAATTGATACCCTCACCCGGGATGTTTCTCCGTTGTCGCAAATCGAGGGATTAAGAAAGATTTTCGACCAAAATAATGATGGCAAAGTCACCCTGGTAGAAGCCGGTGCTACTATCGCCCGGAAAAAGGTGGATACTCGCTTCTTGGAAGCTCTAGGCACGATCGCTCAAGTCAGCGACTTGCTTAAAGAAATATCCGACCAGGAAGGCACGATTAAAATCGACTTGGGGAGTTATGAAGTCAAATTCGATGCCACCGATCCGAACGCCGATCTGAAACAAGCCGAAACGACTACCACAGAAGCAGCGAGTTCGCCCGAGGAACAAGCTAAATCCAAAGCTGGGAATAGCAAAATCGCCCAGTTCCTCGGAGCTTTGAACCGCATTGAAGGGCTGAGTTTCCCGATTCTGAGCAACCCGCTCACAGCGATTGACCTGCTGCTAGGGAAAGATGCCACGTTATTTGCTTACCAAATGCCGAAGTTGGACATAGATTTCGGATTTCAACAAGAATTCCCGCTCTATAGCGTTTTCGGAGTCGGAATTAACGGCGAAGTGGGAGGCAACTTTAATGCTAAGACAAACCTAGGTTTTGGCTTTGATACTTACGGACTAACTCAGTGGAAAAATACCGATTTCGCCCCGGCAGATTCCTACAAAATCTTCGATGGCTTCTACGTGAGCGATCGGCAAAATGCAGATGGCACGGGGCCAGATGTCCACGAACTCAAACTCACCGCCGATATATGGGCAGCTGCTAATCTCAGTGTAGCAGTGGCCAAAGCCTCTCTCAAGGGCGGAGTTAAGGGAACGGCAAAACTCGATCTGATCGACGTTGGGGAAGAAAATGGAACCAGTGATGGTAAGGTGCGAGGTTCGGAAATTATCTCCCGCATCAGTAATCCTCTGTCAATGTTTGAGATCAATGGCAAGGTGGATGCCTTCCTAGATGGGGGAGTCTACGGAAGGCTTCCATTCTCCAATTGGAATCCTGTTTGGGAAAAACGGTTGGCTACCTACAATCTAGCCGAATTCCGTCTGGGTTCGGGTCCGACTCGTCGCAGTCGCGCCATTGATGGCTACATTAGTGCAGGCACGGTGTTCTTCGATGCCAACTTTAACGGGGTTTGGGATGCAGAAGTTGAACCGTTTGCGATTACTAATCCCGATGGCAGTTTCGATCTGATGGTGGAGTTGGAAAAATTCGACACCAACCAAAATGGCGAAATCGATGTCACCGAAGGCAAGATCGTCATGGGAGACGGGATCGATGTTTCCACCTATTTGCCTCTGGTGACGCCTTTGACTTCTACATTTGATGCCACGGTGATCACACCGTTAACCACTCTGATCGCGCAGTTAGTGGAGCAAGGGATGGATTTGGCAGAGGTGCAAGCGAAGGTAAAAGCCGCGTTAGGACTGCCTGCTGGAGTAGATTTACAGAACTACGATCCCCTGGAGGCGATGGCGAATGGTGATGCCAATGGGTTGACGGTGTTTGCCGCGATGATTCAGGTGCAAAACACAATCGTGCAGACGGCGAAGTTAATTGAGGGAGTGAGTGAAATACCCTTGATGCAGCTTGGCTATGCAGCAATAAAAGCGATCGCAAATCGCCTCAGTAGCGGCACTCCCGTAGACTTAACCCAACAATCGGAAATCGAAGCCATTGTCAACTCGGCGATCGCATTTGCTGCGGAGGCAGAACCGACCCTCAACTCCTCCCAGGTTGCCTCGGTTGTCTCGGCAGCGTCGCAAATCATGGCGTTAGGCAATCAACAGGTTGAAGAAATTGTCAGCAGTGGAAAATCTTTAACCGATGCAGCCACTGACATTGCTCGCTTGCAGTCAGTAGCACAGGGTGAAATCGCTTCGAGTTTGCCAAAACTCGCCGCAGGAACCGTTAGCGTAGAACAGTTCCTCGCACAAAATACTCGGGAAGCCATCCAAGAGAAGATGGCGAATGCCTTCGCCCAGAATCCCACCGTGCGTCCCGTGTTTGAGGACCCTACCATTGAAGGTGGCAACCCGACTGGCTTCATTAACTCGGAACTCGGACCGTTGCTTCCCCAAGCGTTGCCTTCCAACCGCGAAGGGGTTAACAGTGGAGACAGCAACACTCTGGCACAAAGCGATCTCGATTTCAACCAAAATCTCTTCCTCCGGTTCTTCGATGCCGAATACTATCTGGCACAAAACACCGATGTGGCTGCGGCGGTGGAAAACGGCACATTCCGCAGTGCAGCAGAACACTTCGGCGCATTTGGTTTCGCTGAAGGTCGCGCACCTAGCGAGATGTTTGGTACTGAATACCTCTCACAAAACACCGATGTGGCAGAAGCCGTAACCAACGGCACGTTCCGCAGTGGGTTTGAACATTTTATCAAGTTCGGTTTCGCCGAAGGTCGCTTCCCCAGCGATGCCTTCAAAGATTTGGAGATGTTCTATCTGTGGAAAAACCCCGATGCTGCTGCAGCAGTGGGTCAAGGCAGTTATGCGAACGGACTGGAACATTTGGTGGTTGGGGAGTTGGCATCCGGTGGCAATACCCTCTCGACCTACGAGGTTCTCGCACAAACCTTTGACTCGCAATACTATCTCATGCAAAATGCCGATGTTTCCCAAGCAGTGGAGAATGGCATCTTCCGCAGTGCGATGGAACACTTTATTGGCTTCGGGATGGTGGAGGGTCGCGCTCCCAGTATGGCCTATAGCGACAGCTACTACCTCCCCAACCACGCCGATGTGGATGAAGCGGTGAAAAATGGCATCTTCGGCAGCGGGTACGAACATTATATGATGTACGGCATGGCGGAAGGTCGAATCGGTGGTGAGATGATGGGTTCTGCAACTCCGGATATTATTCTGGGGACGCGGGGATCGAATGCGATCGCAGGGATGGAAGGAGATGACATCCTGTTTGGCGATGCGGGTCACGATATTCTCATCGGAGTGAATGTCAATGCTGCCAATCCGGGAGTGGGTGAGGTCGATCGCCTAATTGGAGATCTGGGTAGCGATACCTTCGTTCTCGGCGATGCCAACCGCACCTACTACGATAGCGGGGTGGATGCCGAGACGGGACTGAATGATTATGCAGTGATCGCCGATTTTGCGATCGCTGAAGATAAGATCCAGTTGCACGGGTCGGCTGCTGACTATCGCCTTGCTGTTTCCCCAGAAGGAATGTTCGCGGGAATGGCGATTTACCGCCAGGAAGGCGATCGCGAGGATTTGATTGCGATCGTTCAGGATGTTTCTGACCTGAATTTGCAAGAGAGTTACTTCAGTTTCGTCTAATTGAGTGAACGGTGCGTTATCGCTTTTGCTGTAACGCACCCACCAAAAAGGCACCCCGGAGAAGCTCCTCGGGTCGAGGGACTGCCTTGTTCGAGGGTCTACCCAACCCATCCCGGAGAAACCCTCCCTCGCCCTTGCAGTCCATTCCGTCCCGCTTTGACGTATGATTAACATTTGAAATCCTTTGTGATCATGACTGGCGAAATAAGACTATGGATATTCTGACTGTAGGTTGGGCTGCTTTTTTAGGTGTTTTTACTTTCTCCATCTCGATGGTGATTTGGGGCCGCAACGGTTTCTAGCAACATCCGGCGGGGGTTAAAACCCCCGCCTAATAGCTAAAGTCGGTTAAAACCGACTAAAAATAAGACGTTCAGTCGGTTTCAACCGACTTAAGTTGTTAGACGGGGGTTTTAACCCCCGTCGGTTTTTGCCTATTAAATTTTGCCAAGGAGTCTGAACATGACTGGAAAGCGGATTTTAATGTTGGTGGGCGATTATGTTGAAGACTATGAAGTGATGGTGCCCTTTCAAGCGCTGCAAATGGTGGGCCATATCGTTCATGCCGTCTGTCCGGATAAGGCTGCCGGGGAAACGATTCGGACTGCCATTCACGATTTTGAAGGTGACCAAACCTATAGCGAAAAACCGGGTCACAATTTCGCCCTGAATGCGACCTTTGCAGAAGTGGATCCTGCGACTTATGACGCCTTGGTAATTCCCGGTGGACGTGCGCCGGAATACATTCGCCTGAATCAGCGGGTTTTGGAGATTACCCGTCATTTTGCTCAGGAAAATAAGCCGATCGCCTCGATTTGTCACGGATTGCAACTGTTGGCGGCGGCGGATGTTCTGCAAGGGAAACGCTGCACTGCTTATCCCGCCTGTGGTCCCGATGTGACTCGCGCTGGGGGGATTTATGTGGCGATCGCAGTAGATGAGGCGATCGTCGATGGGAATCTGGTCACGGCCCCCGCTTGGCCCGCTCATTCCGCTTGGTTGGCTGAATTTCTCAAGGTGTTAGGCACTAAAATCGAACATCGCAACCTAACAGCAGTTTAATCCTAAATCCAGCTTAAAACCACCCCCACCATCGCCCCAGAAATTGCCAAAAGCGATCGCCCCATTGGGCCGCGCATAGCCCGAATAGGGTCCCTAATCCTAAACTCCAGGCGATCGCACCTCCGGCAGTCATCCCATCCCAAATCAAGAAAATGGCGATAAATATTCCGGCGATCGCCCCACAGACAAATCGGACAATCCATCCAGTGAGATCCGGGCGACGCTTGGGATGGGGATGTTGCTGAGTCATGATGGATTCCTCTTAATTTTGGTCCTTTGCAGCCTTCTATACCATACTTTAGGTAAATTGGTGACGGTATTTACAAAAATTTATTAAAAACCGCGTCATAATCAGAAGCATAAGAAACCCGATGGAGAAAAATTCATGAGTTTAACTCAATTTGTTCAAGTTCAGCTTTTAGAAACCATGCAGTCTGGCATGACTGAGTTTTATACCCCCCAGTCCAGTCATGAAACCATGTTAGTCCAGGTGAAAGCGCGGACCTGTGATGATTTATTCGTTCACCGTTTTCAGACGGATCAATTGCTGGTGGTCCGGGGCAGTTTTGTGTTAATAGTGTTACAGAATCGTCAATATCGCTATATTGCCTTGAGCGATCGCTATCCGGCAGTGGTCACCATTCCTCCTGGGGTTCCCCATAGTGCGATTAATTTCAGCGATGAACCCTGTCTGGTGGTGAATGCAGTCTTGCGAAATGGAGACCCCAATCCCCGAGATTATCGCCCGATGAAACCCCGGATTCCCTATGATTTAGTTGCCGCGCGATCGGCGTTGGATCAGATTGCTAGTCCTGTTGTCGCTTAAACTGTGCCGCTATATCGAATTAAAGTTAAACCGAATTCTAAACAACAGCAGATTACAGAAGAACCCGATGGCAGTTTGACAGTTCGTCTGAAATCCCCTCCGGTTGATGGCAAGGCGAATGCAGAGTTAATCAAACTGTTGGCAGATAAATTTGAGGTTCACAAATCAGCGATTGTGATTAAATCGGGTTTTTCTTCTCGAAATAAAGTCGTGGAAGTGTTGTAAAACTGAAGAAGGAAAATAAGACAACAAGCGGGTATTGTGGCATCTGAACTCAAACTAAAAACAGTATCAACTTCTAAGGGATTGCGATCGCCCCTATCCACCCTGTGGCAGGATAGCATCACCATTTTATGGGGAGACTGGCTTGATTTACGGGTGCGAGTGGTCCAAGTGGCCGCCTCGGGACTGGTTTCTCCGTTGATTTATATCCTAGCATTTGGCTTAGGGTTAGGAAATACCATGCGATCGGGCATGGGTGGGGGAAATAGTTACCTAGAATTCATGTTACCTGGAATGGTCGCCCTTTCCTCCATGACAATATGTTTTGCCGGGACGGTATTTTCCATTTGTGGGGAACGCTTATTTACCAAAAACTTTGAAGAAATGCTGCTGGTGCCGATTCATCCTCTTTCCTTATATTTGGGCAAAATGATGGCGGGAATTTTGCGAGGGTTGATGACATCCGGTTCCGTCCTTGTCGTTGCGATTCTGTTTACCGGCAAAATTTGGAGTTTTCTCAACCCCCTATTTTTACTGTTGTTGCTGCTAAATTGTGCCGTATTTTCGGGATTGGGAGTTTTGGTGGGATTAACGGTCAAATCCTTAGAAAGTGTGGGGATTTATAATAATTTTATCATTGTTCCCATGTCTTTTTTAGGCGCTACTTTTTTTGACCCAACGCAATTACCAGCGGCGTTAAAAGTTGTGGTTTATCTGTTGCCTTTGACCTATACCAGTATTGGATTAAGGGCAGCAGCTTATGATATGAGCCAGTTTCCCTGGTATAGTATTGTGGTTCTGGCGATCGTTGCCTTGGGATTATCGATTATCGGGGCGCGTCAGTTTGCCAATCAGCAGGATTAGAAAACTAGCCCTGTCAAGGTTTATTTGTAGGGGCGCAATGCGCAGGCCCAATTCAGGGCCTGCGCATTGCGCCCCTACGTGAAATCAGGATTTTTCGTCATCAAATTTATCACCTTGATAGGGCAAGATTAGAAAACCCTTACCCTTAAGGATTGGGTTACATCAAAATAGCCCGCATAGGCGCGCTAAATATGAGCAATTGTAGGGTGGGCACTGCCCACACTACAATTGCTCTTCTCTCCTCCATCGTTACCCATGAGTTCCAAAAAATATCCTTATTCAGTTTTGAGTCTATTTGCGGGTGCAGGGGGATTAGATTTAGGGTTTGAACTGGAGGGATTTCGCGTCTTAGAAGCCATTGATATCAATCCTTGGGCTGTTCAAACCCTGCAACAGAATAGAAGCCAATGGAATGTCAAATTACAGGATGTCCGTTCCTACTCTCCCCAATTATCGGAACAACCGGATGTGTTGCTGGCTGGGGTTCCTTGTCAAGGATTTTCTTTGGGGGGAAACCGCCAAGAAAATGACCCCCGAAATTTACTGTATAAAGAGGTGATTCGGATTGCAAAAATTTGTCAGCCTCGGATTGTCTTGATTGAAAATGTATTGAATTTGCGAACGATGCGATCGCCTCTGACGGGTTTACCCTTTAATGAAACCATTATCCAAGAGTTAAACCAGATGGGCTATCAGGTAGTTTCTGATATTTTCAAGGTCTGCTATTATGGGGTTCCTCAAACGAGGCGTCGGTTTATTTTTATCGGATTTAAAGATAATTTACCCCTGGGATATGAGTTGCCAAAACCGGGGGAACTCACCACAATTCGAGACTTTATTTACGATTTAGCCCGAGAGGAAGGAAAGGAACTCCCGAACCATAATCCGCAATGGGGATTTAAGAGTAAAGTGCATCGAGAAACGGGCAATTCCTTTAATTTAGAGGAGGAAGTTTTGCCGGTCCGCTTATCCAGAACAGCATCGGATGGTCATCCCATTCGGTCCTACGATGCACCCTTTCCAGCGATAGATTCAGCAACAATTTGGGGGTGGGCGCAGGGAAATATCGTGGCGGGACGGTATGAAAAAGATCGAGTCAATGGTGAGTTTGTTAGAAATTCTCAATCGACGGTTCCTTTGTGGCGAATTGAGGCGTCGCGAATTCGGAGTTTTACCCATCGGGAATATGCACGATTACAAACCTTTCCGGATGATTGGGTATTTATGGGGGGGAATAAACGGGATATTCATCTACAGATTGGGAATGCCGTTCCGGTTAAGTTTGCTCAACAGTTGGCCCGGAATGTTAGACAGGCGTTAGACTGTTTAGATGCGGGGATTCGGTTTGGGGAGAACGGCATAGAAAAGCGATCGCCCCGTCGTGATTCAAACGAAATGCCTGAGTATCGACAATTGTCTTTATTTTAAGTTAAAAGAGGGGCGATCTCTTTTGTGTTTACCCACTCTAGGGGTGTCTACATGAACTCAGTCCACCTGGGCGGGCTAAATATGAGTTTATTACCCTAATTCATTTAGAGTGACCTATATAACGGCTAGAGCAACTTGTCGTATTCGGTATGTGAACCTACCCAAAACCAGATCACTGTATCTCCTTCCAATTGACCGACTGCTCAATAGCTTTTGCTAATCCAGACCCGAGTAAATCGGAAGCTCTGGATGCACATTTTTGAAGCGCAGACTGGGATAGTTTGGAGCGATAAACCACCCTTCTTTTGCCGATACCCCTCGATATTTTCTTTTCCATTTTTTGAGCAAGTTAGCCCCCGAAAATCCCTATGCTGTCATAGGTTGCTGAAACCGCTAGATCCGGATGGCAATAAACTAAGGACACTAGCCAGAACTTAATCTTTACTTTCAGGTAATGTCCGTTGTAATTGAGGCGATTTAATCATTAGAACTATTCGCTTATTATGCAAGGTTAAGATTAATTCATGCTTGTCGGGATAGAGCCACTCCACATAATCAATGAAGTCATCGATTGTACAAGTTTTTTGGGTTCCTCCATTCCATTGATGAAAATCTTCATGCAGTCTTTTATCAATTGTTAATATGTTATCTGGATCGGCGCTGAGAAAATGATAAGCATTTTTGTCATAAAGATGATGACCAACCACTTCAATTAGTTTGTTATATTTATCTCTAGAAGCACCAGTCACTTGACAAGTTTTCTTGTTTTTGCTTTTTACAAAGTTTACAGCTTGGCTAATTTGTTCTTGAGTTGGAGAAGGCGCGATCGCCAGAAATTCTAATACAGGAGGAGCAACTTCACTAACCCTTCTACAATAAGCCCGCCTCTGCTCTGAGCGCAAGTTTAAGGACAATTCTATACTTAGTTTTTCTAATCCAGACAAAGAGAAGAAGGTCATGCCTTCATATACTTAATTATAAAAAATTTAGTTTATCAATTATAGCAGCTTTCAGGTAATTAATTGCCGAGGAATGTTAGACAGGCGTTGGACTGTTTAGATGCGGGGATTCGGTTTTGGGAGAACGGGACAGAAAAGCGATCGCCCAGTTGGGATGAAAAGGAGATGCCTGAGTATCGACAATTGTCTTTGTTTTAAGTTAGGCCGGAGGCGATCGCTCTTGTATTTACCAAATTTAGGGGGAAGTTAGGCGAGGCAATATTCCCAGGTTCGGGATTAAAACATTCCCAAAATGGCAAACAGGATGGAGTTGATAAAGCTGAGGGCTAAGGTCCCGATGATAGCACTCCAAAATCCCCACCGCAGGCGAAATCCAGTCACTAACCAAGCGGCTAATCCAAAGATAATCGCATTGATAATAATGCTGAATAATCCCAGGGTGAGGAAGGTAATTGGGAAGGCTAAAACTGCTAAAATTGGCCGAATCAGCGCATTTAAAACGCCAAAGACGGCGGCGGAAATTAAGGCTTTGTTAAATCCATCTATTTCTACGCCGGTGGGCAGTTTAGAAATAATAAACAAGCTGATTGAGGTGATGATCCAGGTAATGAGCAAGCTAACGAGATCCATGAGAATGGCTCCTATTGATTGGCTAAAGGTTTATGATACAGGGAAAGCTTGATTTCTGCTTGGACTATTGAATATTCTGTCTTTGCAGGGAAAATCCGCACTCCCGGGAATTGTTATACAGACGGCAGACTATTGGGTAGAGGTTTCTTGGGGTTGATACAGAAAATTTATAGAACTGAGGCGATCGCCCGATTTCCTTGAGGGGTGGCTACAGTAGAGGGAAGACAACCGGGTTTCTTGACAAAATTCTAGCTAATTAGCCAGAAATTAGGGCCAAAAACCCGGTTTCTGGTCCGAATGATTGGGGGAATTCGGATGGCAGAGTCTCCAATTAGGGGTGATGAAGCGGGCGATGGTGGAGGAGGGAGTGGGGTTTTTCCAAACCATGTGCTTCCATCAGGGGTGCATCTGCCATGACGATATCGGGACTGCCAGTGGTGATGATCCGTCCTTCGTCCATGAGAATGACCCGATCGCACACTTCGAGAATCAGTTCTAAGTCGTGAGAGGAAATCAGTAGTGTTTCCTGGGATGCTTGCAAAAAGTGGATTAAACGCCGACGGGCTCGTAAATCGAGGTTGGCGCTAGGTTCATCATAGAGGATAATTTGGGGTTGCATGGCTAGAACTGTGGCGATCGCCACCATGCGCTTTTGTCCTCCGGAAAGATGGTGAGGGGGACGAGTTTCTAGGTCCTGGACTCCTGTTAAGTCGAGGGCGGTTCTAACGCGATCGCTCAATTCTGACCCAGATAGTCCCATATTTTGCGGTCCAAAGGCAACATCATCCCAGACGGAAGCAGAGAATAGCTGATCGTTTGGGTTTTGAAACACCAAGCCAATTTCGGGACGGAATTCACCGGGAATGACGGGGCGATTTAAGAGGGTGATTTGGCCGGAAATCGGCTGGAGAATGCCACAAATGGATAAAAATAAACTGGTTTTGCCTGCACCATTGGACCCAATCAATCCGACGCGATCGCCCGGGTGGATTCGCAGACTGATATTTTGTAAAACATCAGCTTTATCGGGGTAAGAGAAGCCGAGTTCATGAATGGCGATCGCCACATTCTCCTGTTCTATCCCAGGAGAATTCGATGAGACTTCTAAATCATTTTCCGGGAGATTTTCGGCGAGGTTGTTAGAGGTTAAGGGTTCTATCTGTTCTTTCATCGGATATGATAGTATTTCTAATAGTGCGGTTATTTGTTTTAAGCGTCATGAGCTAAATTACACATCATGAGCCAATCCATAAAAGCTAGAGTTTATCAAATTCTCGAATCCTCGGACCCGACGGATTTATTAAGCCAAGTTGATGACTGGGCTGTGAGTCTGTTAGTTGTTTTAGATGTCACGGTTTTTATTTTAGAAACTTCGACATTTATCACCTCTAATTTTAAACTATTTGTTGATGAAATCGAACTTGTGGCCGTGGCCTGCTTTACTTTATTATATATTATCCAACTTTGGTGTTGTACCGCCGATCCGCGATATGCTCATCCGGTGTGGGGACGATTACGCTATGGGATGACGCCGTTAGTGGTGATTGATTTAATGGCAATCTTGCCGTTTTATTTGATGTTATTATTTCCTCTTATTCGCTCGATAAAATTTGCTAATGTTTTGCGCCTATTGCGACTCCTGAAATTAATTCGCTACTCGGAAGCCCTCCAAACCATTCTGCGAGTGATTGATTCTAAAAAAAATGAATTAATCATGACCTTGTTTACGGTCTTCATTTTACTGATTTTTGCCTCTAGTTTGATGTTCTTTGCCGAAAGTCAGGAACAGCCGGAGGCCTTTCCAAGTATTCCGGCGGCGATGTGGTGGGGAGTGGTGACATTAACCACGGTGGGGTATGGGGATCTGTATCCGGTGACTCCTTTGGGTAAATTATTTGGGGCAACTTTGGCGTTTATTGGGATTGGATTGTTTGCATTGCCTGCGGGGATTGTTGCGGCTGGATTTTCCGAGGAACTGCAACGCAAAAAGGTAGAACAGAGGGCAACTCCCAATTTATATCTGTGGGAAGATGCGGAATGGGTGGCGATCGCCCATCATCTGGATCGGTCATCGGATGTGATGAAAACCTGTATTGAAATGGCGAAAACTAAATTTGGCGATAGTTTTGAGAATGAAGAACTAATCCGAGATTTAGCCTTGTCTTTGTATGAAGAAGCCTCTCGGAAGTTTAAATTATAAACCCCCCGAAGATAGCCAAAATTCCGCCACCATAAAAGTCCCAGCAAGACTCAGGACTAATCCTAAACCTACTGCATCTTTGAGATACCAAGGCTGAATCTGGTAAAGAACAGTTTTTTGACCATAACCGCGCAATCGCATTGCCTGATAAATCCGTTCCGATTGTTCATGACTTTGGACTAAAAGCGTGCCAGCAACCGAGGCAAAGGTTTGTAAAGCGCGCGGGGTGAGGCGGGTGCGTTTAAACCCGCGCAACCCCATGGCAGACTGCATCGTATGCAGGCGATCGCCCAGTTCAAATAAATACCGATAAAACAGCACCATCATATCGGTTAAAATTGGAGACAGACCGAGCGATCGCAGGGATCTAATCGTGGTCAAAAAAGAAGCCGTCCCAAACAGAACCAGAGACAGGGTCATAATGGCTAAAAACCGACTACCAATGCCTACCATTGCCAGAGTTCCTTCTTGATATAGAGCAATCGGCCC
>NZ_JAFLQW010000160.1 GCF_017313335.1 Phormidium pseudopriestleyi FRX01
TGGAGGCGATCGCGATATTTTCGAGCGTCTCTATGCGGTGCGCCTGGAACGCTTACGAGAATCGGCAGAATATCGCGACCTCTTGAAGCCATTAGACTCCCGTAGTCTGTTAGATGTTAGCGGTGATTTGGAATTGGTTCCCGAACATCTCAGCGATGATGAGCTACTGGCAGCTCTTGAGATCCAGAGGAATCCAGACAATGATATTACCCGGCTGACCCATGTGCGATCGCGCCGGGAAATCAAAGCCGCTGAAGAAGTTGCCCAGCGCTTTCCCTGCGAGGATTTTGCTGAATTTAAACCCATCTTTGAGGAAGTACAGCGTCAGTTAAAGACTGGGGAACGGCAAACGGTGAAATATCAGGATTATGCCACCATTAATCAAGGGGATTTGTTCATTCTGGATGGACAAAAAGTCTGGGTAGCCGAGACGGGAGAGATGTTTATTAGTGACTATGGTCTTAGAAATTACCGGCTGCGGGTGATTTATGACAACGGCACCCAGAGCAATCCCCTGTTTCGCTCGTTCCAACGGGCTTTAAATAAGGATAAAACTAGCCGTCGCATCACTAAGCTAGATTTAGGTCCTTTATTTTCCTTGCAGGCGGAAGCAGAAGTTACCGCAGAAGTTGAACCGGAAAACGACTTAGCCACGGGCTATATTTATGTCTTGCGGAGTCAGTCCGAGGAGCCTTTCATTGCCCAGAATCGGTCTGTGGTTCATAAAATAGGGGTGACTGGAGGGGATGTCAAAAAGCGGATTAGCAATGCTAAAAATGACCCGACTTATCTGTTAGCCGATGTGGAAATTGTCGCTACTTTTAAACTGGAAAATATTAACCGGAAAAAACTGGAGGCGCTCCTTCAGAAGTTTTTTGCCAGCGCTCGATTAGATTTGGAATTGCGCGATCGCTTTGATATCCCAGTCAAGCCAAGGGAGTGGTTTCTGGTGCCTTTGGAAGCCATTGAGGAGGCCATTACAAAAATCCAGGACGGCACCATTGAGCAATTCCGCTATGATAGAGAAACAGCCAGTCTGACCCGAGTCTGTTGAGAGGTATATCATAACATATTTGAGCAATAAAAGCCATAAAAAATTTATGTTGTGGAAACCGAATGGGTTTTGTGAATAGGTCAAGTTTAATGTCTGAACTCACCAACGGAGTGAACTACGATGATTACAGAAATAGAGTTAAAAGATTTCAAAAGTTATAAATCTGCCACATTGCACTTAGGGCGACTCACGGTATTGATAGGGGCTAATGCCTCCGGAAAAAGTAATGTCATTGAAGCATTACGGCTTTTATCTCGACTCGCTACGGGGGAACGACTGGGATTGCTCAGAAATCCTCAACAAAAAGGAGAGACTTTCTTTCGCGGTAATGTCGAAAATTTGGGATACCGAGGGAAGCAGACATTTCAACTGGCTTGCTTGACAAACCATCCAGATTGGGAACGTTTTGAAATTCAAGTTGGACTTAGTTCAGACAACCATTTGCAGGTCACTCAAGAACGGATTATTAGCTCAGATTCTAAGGTTCCGTTGTATGAAATTACCAGTGAACCGCAAGGGGCAGGAAGTGATATTTTTGTGACTTATAATAATTTTGCGAGAGGTGGCAAAAAACCGAGCCTGGTTTGTAGTAGTCATATCGCGGTTTTTACCCAACTTTTAAGTGCAATTAGATTTCGACCCGAAAATATCAAAAGTCGAGAAATTATCCCCCAGGTTTGCGAAATTTATGTCCGTTGGTTGAGTGGAATTGTGTTTTTAGAGCCGGAACCGAGCTTAATGAGAGAGTATGGACACAAAACGGATCAGGTTTTGCGAGAGAAAGGGCAAAACTTATCTGGAGTGATTTACAATTTATGCCAATCTCCAACCTCTAAGCAAGCGGTTTTAGACTTTGTTCGGAGTCTCCCAGAACAGAATATTGAGGATATTAGTTTCCTGGAAACACCTCGGGATGAGGTGATGTTACAACTTACTGAAACCTTTGGCGGCGTGGCGATTCCTTATGATGCAGCACGATTGTCTGATGGAACGCTTCGAGTTTTATCCATTGCAGCGGTATTACTTTCTGCACCGTCAGAAAGTTTAGTGGTCATTGAAGAAATCGATAATGGTGTACACCCCAGTCGTGCGAGTGCCTTACTGTCTCGGATGGCTGAACTTGCGCGAAAACGTAACCTCCGTGTTCTTATTAGTAGTCATAATCCAGCTTTATTAGATGCTCTTCCTGATGAGGCAATTCCTGAAACTGAATTGTGTTATCGCAGTCCGGATGATGGTTCAAGTCAGTTAATTCGGTTGCAAGATATTCCGGATTACCCGGAACTAATTGCTCAAGGTTCGGTGGGTCATTTAATGACTCGCGGGCTGTTAGAACGGTTTGTAAAGCAGTATCCAGGCGCTGAGATAAAAAAACAGCAGGCTTTAGACTGGTTGACTTCCCTGAATTCGAGGGTAGAGGTTCATTGATGGCGGATGTTGCGATTGTCGATACGTCGGTTTTTTGTAATATTATTATGCCTCCCGGTTTGCTCTACTTTTAGCCTACCGCATAATCGCTCATTTCCCTCATAAAAGGCGGATAAAATCCCAGCACAATATCTTGCTTGGGAATACCCAAATTAACTAAATCTTCTGCAATATCATGCTCCGTGGAATTGCAAAAAATCCAAATTTTTTCATTGCGGATATCTAAATGGATGACACTCTGATGAATCCAGCGCTGATGGTGCCAACCAAAATGGACAATTTGATAATGATTTCGTTGGGTATCAAAAATAGTCTCGACCTCAATCTCACCGTAGGCTGGCTTACTTTGTGCATAATCTATCAATAATTGTTGCACAATTTTCTGATATTTTTTTAATTTATCCGTCACTCCTTCCATAGCAAAATTTGCTCCAATTCAATATCGTAAACAATGAGTTTTACGGAATTTTCTTGCAGCATTGATGCTGGAAATTTCCGTTAAAAGAAAGTGTGATAGACTAGATTTGGGATAGCCAGATAGAGAATGCGATCGGGGTCTTCACGGCGTAAAGCAGCTCGATAGTTAATAAACTGCCCCAACGCGGTATGAAACTCTGAAATTGCCGATGCCCTCGCCAAAAAACTTTTGACTTCCACCGCAATTTTATCATGTCCGCGCTCTGCCGCTAGTAATCGTTCTGCCCCTAA
>NZ_JAFLQW010000597.1 GCF_017313335.1 Phormidium pseudopriestleyi FRX01
GAGCTAAATCAAGTAGGCGTATCAACTGCACGTTGAAATATCCTAGGTCGGTGAAACTCCCGCCAGAAAGAAACTACCAGCCATACTGGGAAAGACTAAGGAACAGGCAAGCAGAGACAGGATATCGAGTGTACCGAACTGGCTAGTGTTGAAAAGTGCGAACGAGAGCTTCGAGATTAAAAAAGGTAGCCGTAAGCCTCATGGCGAGTCAGTGAGCGTGAATAGGTAGGGGCGCATTGACTACGCCCTTAAGGTCTAAATTCTGGACTCTTAAAGAATCCCATGCTCTTTAGACGTGGGAGTGTCAATTCAGGCTTAAACCGCCAATCCTTGTAGATCCCGCAGCAAAGAGACAAAGAATTATGAAAACTCTGCCAAAAGAGCGTCGTTACGAAACACTTTCCTATCTGCCCCCTCTGACTGATGCACAGATTGGTAAGCAGATTCAGTACATCATTGACCAAGGCTATATTCCTGCCATTGAATTCAATGAAACCTCTGACCCCACGGTTTACTACTGGACCCTGTGGAAGCTGCCTTTGTTCAATGCACGTTCCGTCCAGGACGTGATGAGCGAAGTCCAAGCGTGCCGCAGTGAATACCCCGCTTGCTACATCCGCGTTGTGGGATTTGATAACATCAAGCAGTGCCAAGTGCTCAGCTTCATCATCCACAAACCCAACACCAGCCGCTTCTAAGTTTGTGAAATAACTCTCACATAGTTTGCGGGGTAGGGGTAACGAATTTGTTACCCCTACTTTATTGGTAGGCTTCAGAAACAACCGACACTCTTTAAGGTGTCGGTTGTTTTTGCTTGATTGTCAGTTTTTAGCTGAAGTCGGGATCACGGGACAAGGGACCGATTTTTCTCCGGACCAATCGGTAAAGGTATTTTCATCTTTATAATGGCGAGGAGTTTGTAGCAATAAACGCCAAGCTTCTGCGGCATCGACTAACTTCAACCGACCGGGATAGTGAAGTTCTAGCAATTCTCGAACTTGGGGGTAATAGTCTGAGTTGATGTTGGGGAAAATATGATGTTCGGTGTGGTAGGAAAAGTTCAAGTGCAACCAATCGAAGATTTTAGGAACTCGGATGGATAAGGTATTGAACGTGGGGTCGTTAACACTACTCATCGGCGAGACCATGTGATTGGTATAAATATAAAATATCACACCGGCATAGCCAATGGCGATCGGCAGAAAGTAACTCAGCAGGAGTTTGATGGGGTCAAATTGTAGGGAAAACAAGATGGTGAGATGCATCGCTACGATCGCCACTAATTCTAAGGCGATCGCCCGTCGTTCTTTTGGACTGACGGTAAAAGCGGCAGGGACGTAATCCACGGATTTATCATTGAAAAACAGCACTGAGGTGATGTTTCTAAAATTATGGACTCCCCAACCACTGGTCATTCCCACCGCTAACCAAAAGGGATGGACCTCCGCAGACGGCACAAATAGCTGTTGAATCCTTTTTCCCCAATTTTTAGGCTGACTCTCCAAGTAGTTGCGATCGGGGTCGTTCAGGGAATTGGTTTTATTGTGATGCTCACGGTTATGTACTGCTTTCCACATGGTTGGCGGCATCCACAACAGGGTTAATCCGAGAAACCCCATGATGTCCATGACTCGTTTATTTTTGATGACACTGCCATGCATCAGGTTATGAGAACTAAACAATAGGACAATAACGCTATTGCCCATGACTAGGGCGATCGGGAGGTAAAGCCATAATAAGAAGACTGGCCAATGATCTAATGTGGAGGCGATCGCCCAACCCAAGATCATGATCACCAAATTAATCGATAAAATGACTAACTTACCCGGATCGGGTTCAAATGCCTCCTTCGGCAGTAGGGGACGCAATTTCTTTGCATACTCCCCATAAGGAATCATTGATTCTTCCTCAGTGCGGCTGATCAATTGTTGTGAATTCATTTCAGAATAAGTCGTGCCTAAAAATTGAACTTCTAAACAGAATAGGCTAAGTATAGCGTAAAAAGTAAAATTACTCAGGTCTCTAACTATTTTTTCTGTAAAACAAAATATTTTTATTTTTCAAGTTTTTATGGTATAATCTTTCACCTACACAAACTCCAGGGGACGACTCAGAATGATATCGGCAAAATCTGCAAGGGTGGGATCAGGGATTATTCATCAGTCGCTTGTCAAATTCTGATGTATAATGATGCACGAATCCGAAAACCAGCCTGAGCGATGAGGGCGATCGCATCCTTCCCTGAGAAAACCCATCCGCCATCCCCAAGCATTCATCGCAACCGAACCGCCAGGGTTAAACCTCTTTCATCCAGACTCAGGTTCAGTTTATTTTCAATGGATTGAATCACAAAATCCACCGCATTTGAACTAATTCCAATTGGTTCTGCCAGAGTATTGAGTTGGTTAATTGCCAAAACTTCATCCAATTTTTTACCGTTAAATCTAGCTAATTCTTGGTCAAGTTTTTTAGTAATCATCCCTTTGCTAGACTTAATGACTAATTTGGAGCTTTCTAAATCAGTTTCGCCAGCTTTAATGTAGAGATATCCATCTTGGATACTCAAGGATAAATCTTGAGAGACTGAAACAGGCAAGTTTCCCGGTAGCGGTTTGACATTAACGATTACATCTGCCTGGAGGTTGATTCCTTCGGGAATTAATGCATAGTTGAGATTGCTGACAGTGATTTTGTTGCTAGTTTTTTCAGCAACAATGGGTTCTAAGCGATGGAGTAACTGACTCAGATGTATTTTTTGTTCTAAACAGTCGGGACTGTAGTGAATTTCCAAAGCGCCATTGTTAATGGTGGCGACGTTTGCACAAGGGGAAGCGGTAGGAGAGGCGATCGCCGGATTATTCCATTGCACAGAGGTTTGTCCCCAAGGTAGAGTCGGGGAAGTCAGAACCAGTAACAATGCGAGTCCTAAACTAATCAGAATTGATGAGAGTTTCATGGTAGCAGGGAGTTGGGATAAGGGGGGTCTGGAACGGGCGATCGCACCGTGGGAATTCCATCAATTAGGGTCAAAAATGAGCGAACCTTAAGTGCTAAGGAAAGTTTCTATAGATATCCCTTCGATGAGCTACTCGTTCACAAATTATGGTTTGTGTTTTTTTGTCAACCGTCATGCCAATCCGATAGTCACCTACCCGGATTTTATATTTATCGGAATAGCCTGTCATTTTTTGCAAATATCCTAAATCAAAGGAATTTTCGGTTTCGATTTCTTGAAAAATAATGGGTTGAATTCGACCTTGAACTTCTATGGATAAAGCCGCCAACTATTTTAAAAATCGTTTGGTATATTCAATTTTCTACATTATTAGCCTTTAAAAAAGCATAATATTTCAGTGCTTCCTCTTTGGATAGAGGTTTTTCGTCTTGCACTTCTTCCATCAATTTTGCCAAGCCGTAATCTTCGAGAATTTCCTCGATCTTCTCAAACTCTGCGATCGGGATTTGGACGGCGATCGCCTTCTGGTTTTCGTCGATGACATAACTTTTGTGGATTTCTAGCATTTGAGACGCTCCTCAACAGCGATTCCGGTTTCTGATATTGTACCTGATTCGCTTTTTTATCGCAATACCACCTACATTAGTTTCGTTTCAAGTAGCCGTCAGAGGTAATCGCCACCTTACCAAA
>NZ_JAFLQW010000500.1 GCF_017313335.1 Phormidium pseudopriestleyi FRX01
AAAACTTGCCTTGTCTAAATAATACTCTATAAGGGTAGAGTTTTGCGGAAAATACGATAGAGCGCTACATTAACGACCCTCATCATGGTTGGACTACAGTGTAGGCGGTTAAAACCGCTCGTGTGGGCTTTCCACATAGCCTCTAAAGACGCGAGGCTACCAGCCCTACCGTGTTTCTCTTGTGTGAGCCGGTAAGATTAAGCATTTCGCCAAAGCATCGCTATTATGCACGATTTTTCTATCTAAGTCAACTGTCAATCCTAAATTTACCGGATTTTTTGAATTCGCGGTGTTTTGAGAGGGAGTATTGACGAGGGGGGAATTTTTACCTCTTTAGAAGTTGACAGACCCAGGTTTATATGATAATGCCCGCTCAGAGCGGGTTTTGAATCTCAACTGGGAAGGAGGCATCTGCCCAGCACAATGGTTTAAAGTAGAAAATAAGCACTTGAGCTACTTAGGATCCTCATGGTTTATCAACCTGACTTTCTGAATTCCCACGATGAAGATGTCGAAGCGAATCAGCTACTGAAATACTTACAGCATCAGCCGCCAGAAGTTTTGGCGCGGGTTGCCAAGTCAGTCAGCCCGGAAATTAAGGAAATTATCTCTCAGAACGTTCAGGGACTGGTGGGTGTCCTGCCGTCGGAGAACTTTGAGGTTCAAATTACGACGAACCGAGAGAATTTGTCTGGTTTGTTGGCATCTGCGATGATGACGGGTTATTTCCTGCACAAGATGGAACAACGGATGCATCTGGAGGAACGTTTATCCCAAGTTAGTTCCCTCGGGAATGACTCCGCTGGTGGCGGTTCAGGGAAACATGGATCTCGTTAGACTGCCGATTCAACCTGGGGAAGTTAATCCCGATCGCCCCTCAATCAATTCCGGCGATCGGGGGGAAAGGCCCCAGGACGTACAGCAATGGTGGCGGTGGACCCTTGGCGGTTGACTTCCATTTCCAGTAGTCCGCCTACTTGGGTAGCTTCTACCAATTCTTGCACTTCGCTTGCTGTGGCGATCGCCACCCCGTTAATTTTTTGAATCACATCCCCTTTTTGCAACTGGGCTTTTTGGGCAGGAGTGTCCGGTAAAACCGCCATAATCACGACCCCAGTTTCGGTGAGAATCTTCACCCCTTCCAGGCGTTCCTCTAATTTGTCCCGGACTTGGGGAGTCAATTCTACCATTTGAATGCCCAAAAATGGGTGAGAGACTTGACCGTTTGTAAATAATTCATTGGCAATTCGTTTAGCCGTTTCAATGGGGATGGCAAACCCTAAACCTTGAGCATCAGCGAGAATTGCCGTATTCACCCCAATCACTTCCCCGCGATCGTCTAATAAGGGTCCCCCGGAATTCCCTGGATTAATTGCTGCATCGGTTTGGATAAAGCGGACCCGCTTATCAGGAATTCCTACTTGGGAACTCGATCGCCCGGTGGCGCTGATAATCCCTACCGTGACACTATTATCCAATCCCAGGGGACTGCCGATCGCGATCGCCCATTGTCCCGGGACCAAATTCTCCGAATTTCCTAACTTCACCTTCGGCAATCGGGTCCCTTCAATTTTCACCACGGCTAAATCCGTCAGGGAATCAATCCCCATGACTTTCCCCTCAAAGATGCGACCATCATTCAGGGTCACTTTGACCACCCGAGTCCCTTCTACCACATGAGCATTGGTGATAATTTGACCCTCAGCGCTCAAAATAAATCCAGATCCCGTCCCGTGGTTTCCGCGTTGTTTCGGGGGTGGCATTTCTTCCCCAAAAAATTTCCGAAACAAGGGATTTCCTTCGTCATTCTCCTCAACCGTTCTTTCCCCACGAAGAGCATCAATTCTGACCACTGCCGGACCCACTTTTGCCGCCGCTGAGGCGATAAAATTGCGGTCAATGGGCTGTTCCATGAAAGCGGGATTGGTTTCAATGTCTGAGTCAGCCGCGATAGTGACTGGAGTAGTAGCGTCCGGTAGCATCACCGGCATGGCTACGGGTTCTGTTCCCAGAGTGCCATCCACAATGAGGTATCGGCTGGCGATCGTGCCGACACTCCCACCGAGGACTAACAAGTTCAAACCCACAATTAGCCGCTTTAATATTTGACGCATGGCCGGTTTCCCCATTCGATAGCGATACAACTCATCCCCAGATGGCGCACAATTTTTGAGGCTGGCAAAAGCAGCCCCTGAATTAAATCTTAGCAATAAGCAGATCCCTAGTGCAGGGTGGCCTATTTTCTCCCACTGTATCCTAATTCTTGGGTTTGGGGCGAGGGCTGAGGGAGTAGATTTGGTGAAAGTGGCGAAGAGGACCCCACCCTAACCCTCCTACAACGGTAGGTTTTTTACGTTCAGGGTAATTTGCCTAAGAGTAAGGGGTCTTCCGGTTCCCCCCGGTGATGTCTTGGGGAGGGCTGTTTCATTCTAAAATTTTCCTGACCCCGTAAGCGTTACACCTCAAGGGTTTGCGGCCTTATTTCCTAAGTTGAAACTAAAAAAAG
>NZ_JAFLQW010000050.1 GCF_017313335.1 Phormidium pseudopriestleyi FRX01
ATAAAGAAGTAAGCCAAATTGCATCATCTCTTTTCTTTTAGGGATAGTTGTTTTGATGGTCTAGAGGGATACTTGAATGTCCCGCTGTCGCCCTTTGGGGTAGGCAGGAATCCCCCGGCTTTAGACGTGGGGAGGTTCAAAAGAGAAAATGAAAAGAAGTTCTCCTTAAAAACGCACCCCGTGAATAACGTCCGCACCGTATCAGATACCAAGCGAGCCTTCTATACCATTCACACCCGTCCGATTAACTCGATTTATCGGCGGGTCGTCGAAGAATTGATGGTGGAAATGCACTTGCTGTCGGTGAATGTGGATTTTAATTATGACCCCATTTATGCCCTCGGAGTCGTAACCACCTTTGACCGATTTATGCAAGGATATCGACCCGAAAATGATAAAATCTCGATTTTTCATGGCATCTGCAAGGGGGTAGAATCTGATCCCCAGAAGTATCGACAAGATGCCCAATGGTTAGAGGAAATTGCCACTCGCCATTCTGGAGGGGAGATGGTGGCGCTACTGAGTCGTTCCGCAGGGCCAGAAATGGAAGGAGATTTCCAAGGCATCCTCGGGGCGATCGCCGCTAAACCCAATTTCAAGTACAGTCGCTTATTTGCCGTGGGTTTGTTTACCCTCCTCGAACAAGCTGACTTAGAACTGGTGAAAAATGAAAAGTCCCGTCAAGATGCAGTTCAGAGCATCTGTACGGCGCTGAATTTACCTCCAGATAAACTCTCTAAAGACCTAGACCTCTACCGAAGCAATTTAGAGAAAATGATTCAGGCCCGCAGTGTCATGGAAGATATTTTAGCGGCAGACCGCAAAAAACGGGAAGACCGGGCGAAGGAGAAAGGGGCCGCGACTGTACCTCCTGATTCTGCGGAGTAAGAAATAACGGCCCTGGCCCCGCACCCTCAAGGGTGGGGCTATACTAACAAAGCCCGCCTGCGCGGGCTAGTTTTACAGTTTTAAATTTTAATAAATAGGACAAGAAACCGGGTTTCTCGCCCAAATTGGTTGCGAATTGCTCAAGAGTTTTGATAGCAACCCGGGTTGTCTGTTCTCTGCTGTGCCGATTAAGCCGCAACAGGCGTTTTTGTTGTTGCGGATCGGTTACTGGTCCACGGGATGCTGTCCGTAAAATGGCAGGGCCTCGGAACTGAGGGGACGTTTCCCCTGTTGCCATTCCAGATGGGCGAGTTCTAGAAGACTGGAGACGGTAGACCCTAAATTTTCTGGGACTTGGATGAGTTGATAGGGACTCGAACAAGTGGCGAGGGTCTGTTCCCATTGTTGTGGGGTCAGGACGGTATCGGGAAGCAGGGGAATCACTGCGGTGGGTGTGATTTGATAAATGGCGGTGAATAGGTGACCCCGTTGGGCGGGCATTTGCAGGGCGATCGCCCTCGGTTGGTTGTCAGTGTGATGGCGTGTTTGGGACCAGGCGACGGCAGCTAAACTCGAAATCGCAAATAAGGGAATCGAGAGTTGCTGGGCGAGAATCCGGGCAGTGACGACCCCAATCCGGGTCCCGGTAAAGCTACCCGGTCCTTTGGCAACGGCAATAAAGGCGAAATCCTGCCAAGTCTGAGGGGAGATAAACTCGGACAGATAGGAGTGCAGGTGGGTGGCAAGCGATCGCCCGATATCCCAAGTTTGGCAGCGGTTGGTTTCGGCAAAATTGCTCAAAGCTAGACCGAGTTCGGGACTGCTGGTATGAAAGGCGATCGCGTAGGGGTGAGAGTCCAATGGCACAATCAGAAAACAAGTGAAGATAATCTCCCTACAGTACAGCATTTTTAACAAAAACTGGGTTATCGGATCACCTGAATCACAAGGCCAATAGTCAGCTTTCCCCAAGCTCGATCTGCCGTCAAAACTGGGCAATTCGTCTGTATTCCCAAGGCTAAACAGGCACGATCTCCCAGAGATAACCCGAGATGTTTGGTGACCGGTCGTAAGTATCCCGCTAAAGCCCCTTGCGCTTCATCGAAGGGAATCACCTGCAATTTTAACTCGGCTAAAATTTCCTGAATTTCTTCTTCAGGGATTCCTCGGTCTGTTAATTTGGCAACAACTTCACTCAAATTGACGGCGCTAATCCGGGCTTTTGGTAATAGATTGGCTACCAGAGTATGTCCAGGTTCTTGGTTAATTAGCGCCAGCGGTGCCGAAGCATCTAAAACAACATTACTCACGGTTGGCCTCGGCGCGGCGTTCAGCGATTAACTCGTCTACCAGAGATTCTCCTTCCGGCACATACTGGCGAATCTTGTTCTGTATTTTTTTCAGAGATGATTGGAAACTGGCCGTTGTTTCTGATTCTATTTCAGGAGATATAGTGGATTTTAAACCCTGATTTGAATTTGATAATAGCACAATCACTTGTACTTCTGTCCCCTCGGGACATTCGGGTACTATTAACTCAATTTTGCCTCCTGTTCCGACTTTAACGGTCTGTTGTAATGCTCTTAGCATGGGTTTCTCCTGATTAGTTCTAATGAATTCAAAATGTAAAATTAAGTATGAAATGAAGAGAACAAGAAACCCGGGTTTCTCGCCCAATTTTGGATAACTATAGCTTGTTCTAAATGATTTATGGCCTCTCCGGCTCCCCTCTCCTTGTAGGAGAGGGGTTGGGGGAGAGGTCTGATTCCACAACTGATAAAGTCCAAGCTATAGCAGAGATTTGGTTAAAAAACCGGGTTGTCTTCCCTCTACTGTCAACGCCTTCCCTTCAATGCCATTCCCAAATCTTAATCGTGCCATCATCGCCGCCTGTGGCGAGGGTTTGTCCATCGGGACTGAAGGCGACTGCACAAGTGGCGCGGGTGTGACCCGGGAGGGTGCGGATTTCTCGGCCTGTTTTGACTTGCCATAATTTTATGGTGTTGTCGCGACTGCAACTGGCGAGGGTTTGTCCATCGGGACTAAAGGCGATGGAATAGACCCAATGGGTATGACCGAAAAGGGTGCAAATATGCCGTCCGGTTTGGACTTGCCAGAGGTTGATGGTTTGGTCAAAGCTGCTGCTGGCGAGGATTTGGCCGTCGGGACTGAAGGCGATCGCACAGACTTGTTCCCCATGTCCGGTGAGGGTATAGAGTTCTCTTCCGGTTTCTCGATGCCAGAGTTTGATGGTTTTGTCACTGCTGCCACTGGCAATGAGTTGGTTATTGGGACTAAATGCCACTGCCATTGCATAACCCTGATGTCCGACGAGGGTTCTAACTTGCTGTTTTTTGGCGATATCAATCAGTTTGATGGTTTTATCTCCACTGCCACCGGCGATAAATTCTCCGTCGGGACTGATGGCGATCGCATAAATTTCGCTGTCTCCGGGGAAACTATAGAGTTCGCTTTCCCCAAGGCGTTGCCAGAGTTTGATGGTGTAGTCCCAACTGCCACTGACAAGAATTGGCGATCGCGGACTATATGCCACTGCCGACACCCAATGACTGTGACCCTTGAGGGTGTACAATTTTCGTCCTGTATCCCTCACCCACAATTTAATCGTTTTATCCTTACTGGCGCTGGCAATTTGTCGTCCTGTGGGACTAAACGCGAGGGACAAAACCCAACTGCGATGAGCTTGAATGGTATAAACACATTCAAAAAATCGATAAGGATTAAACTTTTTTAAAGCGGCGATCGCATTCGGTTCAGTCCGATGTTTCAGCAACAAAAAGGCCGATCGCCGCACAGTCTCACAGTCATCTTTTAACGCCGTAATCACTAACTCTAAACCCGCCTGACCGTAATTTAATGCCTCTTTCAACGCCAAAACTTTAACCGGAATATCCACCACCGCCAAGCGGGTTTGAATCCCTGTCAGTCCCCCCAATACTGCCGCACCCGGTGGCGGCGAATGGTGACCCCCCATTACGGCATCATAATATTTCGGTCCATCAAAGTTCATTGGCATAGTATTTGCTGATTCAAATTTGAATCAATTTTCCTCAATTTTTAATTAAAATTTCCCAGGCTTGCCATAACATTGAAGCTCGTTCAGCATCTCGTTCTGGCATCAGTTTTCTAGCTTGTTCCAAGGTGGTTTGGGCTTCCTTATGATTGCCAGTTTGCTTAATTGCCATGCTCATTAATAACCAGATTAACGGTTGATTGGGTTGAAATTGTAATGCTTTTAAATAGCTGGAAATTGCCTCTTCATAGCGGCGGAGTTTATAGAGCATAATCCCTTGGTCGCGCCATGCGTCCCAGCGGTCTGGCTTGAGTTCTAGGGTTTTTTCATAGCCGGATAATGCTTCGGCATGGTTGCCCATTTCGGCATAGAGGCGGGCTTTTTTGTACCAAGCATCGGCATTATTGGGTTTGAGAGCGATCGCCTGGTCATAGGAGGCGATCGCCGCGTCAAATTTGCCAAAATTCTCCAAAATTGTCCCTTTAATCATTTGCGGGGTCGCCCCCATTAATCGCGAGACAATAGAGGGATTATTTGGGGGTTGGGGTGGTGAATTCCCCCTGACTCCCGGAGACGATTTGGGTTTTTGAGTGGTTCGATGAGTCACCGGAGGTAACCAATCTAAATCCGTCAAAACTTCCGTTGCTGAATGATAGCGCTGATTGAGATTCGCTTCTAATAATCGGTCTAAAACCTTGGCAAATTCCAGAGTAACGGGAGACAAGAGATAATCCCGCCAATGCCAAACCCCTTCCTTCACATCAAACAAACTAAAGGGTTCAGTTGCCGTTAGTAATTGTACACAACTCACCCCCAAACAATACAAATCACTGGCTGGAACTGCTTGACCTAAAAATTGCTCTGGGGCGACATATCCAGCGGTCCCAATCACCGTCCCGGTCCGTCCCAATGCAGTGGCAGTGGCAAATTTAGCCGCCCCAAAATCGACTAATACAAGTTGACCCGACTGAAACTGATTTTGTTGAGTTTTCCCTTCAGGGTTCGCCTCTGAAAGCTCAGTTATAGTAGCGCGACGAATAATATTTTCAGGTTTAATATCCCGGTGAATGACTTGTTTTTCATGGACAAATTCTAAAACCGGCAATAAATCAAATAGCACCTCTCGAACTTTAAATTCTGAGAGTGCGCCCTCAGTTTCCAACTCTTGGGCTAAGGTTTGTCCGTCGATAAATTCTTGGACTAAATATTGATAACTATCGGCATCAAAATGAGCGAATAAGGCAGGAATTTGGGGATGGGTTCCTAAATCATCTAACCGAACCGCTTCTTTCTGAAACAGTAGCGCTGCTTTTTGAGCATTTTGGGGCGTTTGGAATTGGGGAAAAAACTGCTTGATGACGCAGGGGGGTTTTGAGGGTTTGTACTCGTCGATCGCCAGGAAAGTTCGACCAAACCCACCCTGTCCAATAGATTTAAGCGCACGATAGCGATCGCCCAGTAGCAGCTTTGCACCGCAATTATGGCAAAAGTTATAGCCTGCCGGGTTTTGAGGCTTTTGACAGTCGGGATTTAAACAATAGCTCATTATGGACAAGCCAGCATGGGGATAACTTAATAGTAATCGGTTGGCCGCAGAATGCCTGGAAAGCCCTCACTCAGGCGATAATCCCCTGACAAACCTTGACGATTGATTGACTGGGACTTTACGCACCCTATTTAGGCTTAGACCGGGGGGAAGTCCCTAACGTTAATTATCTCGGCGGTTTAGTAATAATGATGACATCAGAGACTACTGTGTAACATTCTCTATTCCAATTAAAATTTAAGCCTCGTCCAGGGGAGGCAGATATGTTATCCAAAAAATTCCCTATCCCAGAGTTAAGAAGTGGATGAGCACGTTTCAATTTCCACGAGGCAAAGAAATCGTCTAAGTCGATGAGAATAAGAAACAACCGATTTGAAGCATCAAATCTCCGAACTCCTTGATTCTCATATAGCCAGGTAATCAAGCGATCGGGGTTGATTTGGGTATGCTCAATCAGTTGACGCCGGAAATAAATCAGTTCTCTTATCAAATTTTGAGAAGTCGCTGAAGGATGATCCCTGGCCTTCTTCCACAAGTCAGAAAGCAATAAACTCTCAGATAGCTCTTGGCTAAATCTGATATCAAACTCACGCGCCCATTGTTTGAGCAGGGTCAGTTCTGAGCGTTCATTCGCTAAACGACGGCAGTCCTTAATATAACCTTCAGGAAAATAAGTAACTTTCAAATCAAAGGGAATATCCCTAATGAAAAAATCTATTTTTTTAATTAATCCAACGGCTGGTAAGACTGCTGGATGGTCTCTAAAAATATCCTCAATTATAATCGAGGTCCAATGATTATACCACGAACATAAAACGTAACCTCGCATACTATGATGAAGCTCATTTTCTATACTTGCTGATAAGTTATCGTAGTTACTGATTTTTTTTTACATAGTTGTTGACGATGGTTTTTTCCAGGCTATTTTGATGAAGCCCACCCCAGTCATACAAATCTAATCGATAGAGTTGATTGACCAGTTCCGGTTCTTCTGTCTGGCGCTTTTGTCTCTCTAGGGTATAAAAATGTCGAATCGTAGAATCGATGACTCTTTCCGTGATGGACTCTGTTTCAAATGCTTCTTTAAGTAAACCCTGTACTGAAGTTGATTCAGGAGTCACAGCTACATAATCGAATAAAGCCTCTAGGTATTCACGGCGGGATAAAGAACGCAACTTCAGAAACCGGAGACCGAGAGGAGATTGCGATAAGTCCTTGATTTTGTCAGATTTAAACCAAGATTGTGCCGTCTGAAAATCCATAATTTTACTTTTTCATTCGTCCCTGAATGTATCGGACCAACCTAGAATATTTTTGAGGTTAGCAACTTTACTTAAATCAGAATTTGATTTTCCAAAAATTAAAGCAATATCATGTTTTAATCCGCCTTTTCTAGTATCCTGGACAACGGAGCCTGCGGAATAGTTACAGGGAAACTGTCCCAGATATTGTAAACCCGCTGAAGTTTCGGAACCGTCAAGAAATGGCTGGATAAATCCCCACCGGTCCTGTTGCCTAGAGTTATACAGTAGGACTAGGAAAGCATCGTCTCGCATGACAGTGGAGCATTTTGCCAAGAAATCTATCATCGTACATTTATAAAGATTCGGGGTTTTCCTCCGTTCCTTAGCATTAGAAATAATAATTTCTGATTCAAAAATCGGCTCTATTCCTAAAATACTATTCCATAATTCGCTTAACTCTAAGTAGGGGATGCGATCGCTATGAGGGGGATCAGTCAAAATCAGATTAACTGATTTTTTAGGTATTTTTTCAATTTCATTTTGACAAGGCCCATACAGGATGCAACAGTCTGAATGGTTCTGATAAAATTGTTCTAGGGAGTCACAGATATTCGTTTTTTGTAGGGGGTCATCTTCAGAGATGGCCTTGAGCAGTTTAGAAACTCGTCTTTCAAAACAATTCCAAACATTAACCTCAAAATGTAATTCGGGTCGCCAATATCCAATCACCCAGCTTCCCACCTCAACCTTTTCAGAGATATTTCCCTTGTTTTTTCCTCTATTGGTAACCGCAAAAACCATTTTGCTCATCTGTCCAGATGCAGCGGTTAGACATAAATAAATTGCCCTTTGAGAGTCCGGAGGAAGGGTTTTAATTTGAGTGATAAGCAAGTCGATATTGTACTGGGCACGACCTGTCATCAAATCGGCAATTGATAAGGTCGGACTGGCATTAATTCTTCCATTAGAAAAAAAGCGAATGTTGCGAATGTGTTGGCTAGTATATGGGTTAAATTTTTGGGCAAGCTCTATATCCTGTGCCGTTGGGGATAATTCCAACCGGGAATTTTTAGGTCCGCCCCGTAACCAGACTTGATGTAATCTATCTTTGTCCCAAAGATAATGTGACGCAATGCGACCATCTTGTAATTGATAGGTTTCGTTAATGGATTTTTTTAAAGTTTTCTCCAAAGTTTTAAAGGCATTAATAATTGCAAAATAATCCGGTGGGGAAACAAGTAAATTCGTTAATTCAATCGCAACTGGATTAATATCAAATCCAATAAACCGACGACTACGAAGTAGGGATTCCCGCGCAGATGTCCCTGAACCCACAAAAGGGTCTAAAATAATATCACCCTCTTGAGTTAACTGCTCAATGATTAAAGCCAGGGGTTCCCAGGGTTTTTTACCCCAGTATTTATGAAATCCATATAAACCCGAATATCCCTTGGGTCGAGCAACTTTTTGAGGGGAAATATCTTGAAAATTTTGGTCAAATTCAAAAGTAAGTTGTTTGGGCATTTTGGAGGTTTAATTAAAGAGCTTGTTCGGGGGCTATCCTAAAGTTTTTATCGCTGACAAAATCAATAAACTGAGGCATAGTCAGTTGATTGATTTTGTCAGTTAATCCTTACTCGCGTTGCCAAATCATCACGGTTTTATCCCTGCTGCCACTGACTAAGGTTTTGCCGTCGGCAGTGATGGCAATGCCGGTGACTCCGCTACTATGACCCTTGAGGGTTCTGATCAGTTCTCCTGTGTCGCGATGCCACAGTTTAATGGTTTTATCGGTACTGGTACTGATTAAGGTTTCGCTGTCGGGGGAGAAGGCAACAGATGCGATCGCCCCTCCATGTCCCGTAAAAGTGCGAATTTCTTCCCCCGAGTTCACCTGCCATAGTTTTAGGGTCATGTCGGTACTGCCACTGGCGAGGAGTTGTCCATCCCGACTGAAGGCGATCGCATTCACGGCATCGTTATGAGTTTTGAAAATACAAATTTCCTGTCCCGTTTGTAACTGCCAGAGTTTAATCATCCCATCATCTGAGGCAGTGGCGAGAATGCGATCGTCGGGACTCATTGCTAAAGCACGAATCATCCCGCTATGAGCATTAAATCGGCGTAGTTCTTCCCCAGTTTCTCGATGCCAGAAAGCGACTGACCCTCGGGTATCACTGGCGATGATTTGTTGGCCGTTATTGAGGAAAATTACGGCATAAACCCCCTCAGAATTGCGGGTAAATCGATGGAGTTGACGACCCTCAGCGATATCCCACACCTCCACCGCTTCCCCAACTCCAGCAGCGATCGCCCCACCATCGGGACTGAAGGCGATCGCATTCACCGAGGCAAACCAGTCCTCCCCATTAAAAGTGCGGATTTCACTGCCTTCAGAAATTCCCCACAGTTTCAAAGTATTATCCCCGTCCCCGGCAGCAATTTTCTGGCTGTCGGGATGAATCGCTACACAATTAATGACATCTCGATGTCCAGTAATCGTGCGAATACAGCGCCAATTTTGATTGGGAAATCGGTCAGAATCGGGAACAGTTTCAGAGGCATCTGAGGGAGTTTTTTCCCCCCGCCATTTGCCGACGAATCCTTGCCAATCCCCCAACACTTCGCCGATGGAGGATTCGATTCCCCCCATTGCTTTGGTGAAGGATTCGGGTTTGGTAAAGGGTTTGATGGACAATTTCGGGAGGAATGGTTTATCTACAGTTTCTGGAGTAGACTCCGGTTTCTCCTCCGATGGTGCAATCTCTTCGTCCCATTCGTCCAATTCATCCTCGGTAGTTGGGGGAGGTGGCGGTGGGGGTTTGACGTTGAAGGTTTCTTTGCGATATTCCGAGGGGACCCGAGGCGGTTTGCTGGGGTTTTCTGGGGTGGGGGGATTGGCAAAGGATTGATTGGCGTTGCTGTCGTCAGCAGGCGGTGAGGATTTGGTTTGGAGTTCCGGGAGGGGAGAGGGAATGGCGCGGGATGCGGTTTCTAGGCGTTCCAAACGTTGGGCGATCGCCTCTATCGCGGTATTCACTGACGCGATCGCCTCTTGGTTTTGGTGGTTTAAAGTCGTTTGAATTTCATAGAGTTCAGGCGCTGTAGGCGGTTCGTTGAGTGCTTCTAACTGTTGCAGGCGATCAGAGATTTCCTCAAATTTCGGAGAATTGGACAGGGATTGAATTGCTTCTTGGAGTGCAGCAGCATTAGGGGTTGAGGAGTTTTCTTCCTGGGAGGAGGCGAGGGCGATCGCATTTGAGGTTAATTCCAGTTGATTCAGGCGATCGCTGAGGGTTGCCAGGGTTTCGGCAGTGGGTAAGGTGGCGAGGGATTGATAAATTTGCCCGACTGCCTTTTCTGTTTGTTCCCACAAGGATTTTGTAAACGCTTCGATTTGGCGTTCGGTTTCTTGATTGACTTGTGCCGTAGCGGTTTCCAGTTGTTCGAGGCGATCGGCTAAAGGTTTGAGATTGGGGAAAGGGGGAAGGGATTCCAATGCTTGATGGATGCGGGCGATCGCCGTTTCATTTTCCTGGCGCAATGAGTCTTTTAACTCCAATTTCTGCGCTTCGATGCGATCGCGCTGTTGTTCCAGTTGGGATTCCAAAGCGTTAATCCGGGCGATCATCGGGTCCAGATTGGGAACTTCGGGGATAGCGGGGAAACTCTCCTCGACTTGGGCGATCGCCTCGAACAGTTCATCCCGTAAGGATTCTTGTAATTCGGTGATCCGTTCTTCGGTTTGCGAGTTTGCCTGTTGCTTGCTGGATTCCAGGCGATCGAACCGTTGGTTTAGGGGTTGGAGGGAGTCATAAACTTGGGCGATCGCCGCTTCGCTACGCTGCTGGTTGAGTTGATACAGTCGCTGCCGATTCACCAGATTCAGACTCACCGACACCGTTAACGGGACCGCAGCATAGAGGACTTGTTGAGTCCCAGCAACGGCGATCGTGCCCAGCACAGAACCGGCAAGGGCCACAGATTCAGTAATTTCGAGCCAGTGGGGTTTGGTCATGGTTTTCACAACAGGTGAACAAGCAATCAATAGTCTGACAAAAGTCTCACGCCCCTCTTAGCATGGGATGGGGGGTCTCTTTGGAGTTTTTCCAGAGGTCTAAATTAAATCGAGGCAGAGACTCACTGCGGGAATTTACCCGAATGTAGTCCTGACCCTTCGATTTCTTTTCTCTATAGTAAGGCTTCTGAAGGCAATCCGATGGGTAAGGGTTTGTTGCGGTGCTGTTATGGTCTCAGCGCAAGGAAATTCATTGTCGATTGAGTGACCGTGAGTAATAGAGACTTTTTTTACAGGCTTTTTCCACCTAATCAACATAGGGAAGATCATCAATTAGCTGGCAATCAATAACTACCAACTCCATTTAAATCCTCCAAGGGTCTTGACATTATTAAAGGTAAATGTGAAAATTTAATTGTTATCAAAAAACCCCCTAAATTATGGAAGGAGAACAACTTTCTCTCTGGCCTGGATTAGAAACAATAATTTCTAAAAAAATAGAGAAAAAACCAAAGCTACGACGATATGAGCGGATTCAGCGGGAACTGGAATTGAGTGAAACTGATCCCTACAAATTTTTTGTAGAAGTAGAATCCGGTAGCAAAGCTGATACTCCATATCTATTTATGGATCTGTTTTGTGGTGCGGGAGGAATGACTCAAGGTTTATTCCAAGCTGGCTTTAATCCGATCGCTAGTGTAGAAGTAAACCCGATTGCTTCTGCAACTTACCAAAGAAACTTTCCCAATTGCAATCATTTTTGTGGAGAAATCGAACAATTTTCTCCCGATGTAGTTCTCAATAAACTTAATTCCTCTCCAGTACATTTAATCGTTGGAGGGCCGCCCTGTCAAGGGTTTTCCGTAGCAGGGAAACGTAACCCCAATGATCCTCGGAATCGTTTGTTTCAGGAATTTGTAAAAGTGGTTTCTAAGGTACGCCCCTGGTATGTTGTCATAGAAAATGTCCCAGGAATTCTGACGCTCCAGAAAGGAGCTATCAAACAAGCAATTTGTGAAGCACTTGAGGCAATCGGTTATTCTCATGTATCGATCGCCATTCTGGAATCGGCTGATTACGGAGTTCCGCAAATTCGCCCCCGTGCTATTTTCATTGCCAACCGATTTGGAATCCCAAACCCTTATCCAAAGCCTCAATTAACCTCCGAACAATACAAACCCATCGAGTCAGCAATTTCTGATTTACCCGAATATACCCGAATTCCTGAAATTAACCATGAGTGGACTCGCCATTCCTCTGAATATATGGAACGAATTGCAAAAGTTGCTCCGGGTGGGTCATTATATGAAAGTTATGTTGATGCGTTTAAACGGCAATATCCGGGTAAACCAAGCATGACCATTAAAGAAAATCATGGGGGCACTCACATCCATCCCCACCTCAACCGTGTCATTTCAGCCCGAGAAATGGCAAGATTGCAAAGCTTTCCCGATTCATTTATTTTTGAAGGGTCTATGAAAAAAGCAATGTGGCAAATCGGGAATGCTGTTCCACCTCGTTTAGCTGAGTGTATTGGCTACGCACTGATTCCCTCTTTAAACAACATAAAAAATTCAGACTTATATTAACGTCTTGCTACAGGCTAATCAACCTGAGCTATTTGTTGATTGAGGCGATCGCGCCGGGACTCGAACAACAACCTTAGTATCGGCAGCAGGATGGTGCCTTCAAAACTGAACCAAAATTTGAGATGCCTATAAAGAACAAACTTGAATCTACTCTTGTTGGTGTTGCTGGAGAGTATCTTGTTGCTGGTGAACTTAGTTTGCGGGGTTTTATCGCATCTCTAACCCTTCGCAATAGCAGAGGCATAGATATTATTGCCAGTAATTCAGACGGTACAAAATCAATCAGTATTCAAGTAAAAACTAACAGCAAAGGTGATAACAAATGGATTCTCAGTCAAGAATCAGAAACATTCCAGTCTGATAATCATTTTTACATATTTGTTGCTTTAAAAAACCTGGGTGAGCGGGGTAATTTCTTTATTGTTCCAAGCCTGGTTGTAGCAGAATATATAGCGACAAATCATAGCGAATGGCTAAAGGGTACAAAAAGTGATGGTACACCCAGAAAAGACTCTGCTATTCGTAACTTCAGAGATTTAGAAAATCAATATTTGGAAGCATGGCATTTAATCAATATTGAGCTGCTATAGCGCTTCTTCTCCTAGTGCGAGATGCCCTCACCCCAAACCCTTGAGAGTGCAGGGTCCTAACCCGAAGAAGTCCGCCATAGCTTAATCGTGCCATCGTGAGATCCACTGGCTAAGGTGGTGCTATCGGGACTATATGCCAAGGAACTGACTGTCATGGAATGTCCAGACAGGGTGGTGACGGGTTCTATGGGATCTAAAGTCCAGAGTTTGATGGTGGTGTCGGGACTGGCGGTGGCAAAGGTTTTACCGTTGGGACTAATGGCGATCGCAGATCCGGGTAAAACATGGGGACAAAGGGTCTCTCGCAATTCGGGATAATTGCCGGTTGTCGTGGGGAGGGTCCAAATTTTTAAGGTGCGGTCCCAACTACAACTGATTAAGGTTTTGCCATCTGGACCGATCGCCAAGGCATGAATGGCACCA
>NZ_JAFLQW010000105.1 GCF_017313335.1 Phormidium pseudopriestleyi FRX01
AATAAACGCCTCCTTCTCCTCATCCGTTACATCCTCACGCCCCAACCACAGCAAAATCACCTGCTTCCACTGCGGTTCAAAAATCCGATATTGCTTCCCCTCCACCGGACAATTCCCATGATCCCTCGGCACAAAATAATCCCAATCCGCCACCGCCAACGCCGCAAAATACTCCTGAAACGTCGCATGATAAAACCCATATACCTTTTCGCGGGGACTTTCCGCCGCCACCCCCACCTGATTCAACCAGCCCAACCGTAACGCCAGATGAAACAAAGACCCCTGCGCCGTCGGTTTTCCCAAACTCTTACACACCAACCGATGAGTTAAGCGAAAGCGACCCGTTTCCGCCTCTAGGGATGCCTTCGCCAATGCCCCCAAACCCGCATTTAACCCTTCTTTTTCCTCCTCCGTCACCGCAAACGCCGTTTCCTTCCAGGCATACATCGCCTCGACAAAACCCGCATACAACTCCGCCGTGGTTTCCGGTAGCGCATCCTCCACCTTCCAAGTCGCACATAACAAGGTTAACCGCAGGGGATTGCGGCATAAATCCTTAATCCGTTCCTTCCCCCCCGCTTGCAACTGTGACCACAACGACTCCGCCTCCACCAACCCCGGAAACCACCGCTGGATAAACTCCTGCACCTGTTCATCCTGAAAGGGTTGGGTGAGATAGGTTTGAAACCCCTGTAACTGGCTGGGGTTGGCTTGCCACAAATTCAAGCGACAGGAAACAATCATCGGGGCATTCATCACCCAACCCCGGAAATTTAACCCCTGTTGGTCACTCTGGCTCATCTCATCCAAGCCATCCAACAGCAACCAGACTGCACCCCCTTTAAATTTCTGCTCCCAGTCTGCCTTAATTTCCTCTCTGGATAGCCCCAATGCCTCTTTGAGCCATTTTTGCTCTAAATACTCTCCCAGGGCTTGATTACCCAATTCGGCCAAGGATACCCAAATCACTAAATCATCGGTTTCCTGTAATAACCAAAAGGCTAATTTCTGGAGTAAGGTCGTTTTTCCCGCCCCCGGTTCGCCAATAATAGCCATCTGTTTTTGGGTGCGATCGCTAATGACTTCTTGGAGAAACTCCCGATAATCAAAGCGTTTCTCGATGGTTTCTTCCTGACGGGTGAACAAGTCTGAACCCTTTTCGGGGTCAATATCTTGGGGGTGTTTTTCGTTCTGACTCCGTTTCGGTTTCACCAGGGCTAAATCGACAAATAAATCCTCATCGATTAAGTTGCGATCGCCATAAACCTGACCTAAAACCGTATTGCTGGTTAAGGGTTTCTGCCCGATCAGCATCCGACGGCAGATATCTTGCCATTCATCGATCGCATATTCCACCATAAACCCGGCAATCTCTTGCCCAATCAGGGTTTTAAGTTGCTCATACCCCGTTTGAGAACTCTCCACAATCAGGATAATACTGCCTTCCTCAACCTTGGCAATAGAGAGAGTTTTATCCTTGAGACGGTTTTGCAGAGTTTGGGTAATTTCCGTGAGTTTCTGTTGCGCCTCTTGATAGTTGCCCTTCAGTCCTAAGATGCAGCGTTGTAGGGTGGCTGGGGTAGGTTCGGGTTGGGTTTGCTCTTGCTGCCACTCTGGAAATTTTACTTCCCATAGCCACTTATACCCCAGTTCCCAAGGACTTTTGCCTTTGGGAGGTTTACCTCTCTGAGTTTCTGGAATATCACAGCCATTTTCCCGCAAGGCTGGATAAACCTTCTTTAATTCATCCTGGATTTTCTGTTCTGGGTTTTCCGGCGTTTTTTGCCAACTCAGTCTCAACTGATTATTGGCTTTATCCGCATTCTCAGGGGCGAAGCGACCTAAAAAGGCCGTTCGTGTATCGCCATAAAAGTTGTACTGGGTTGCGAGGTGTTCTAAGAACTGGAGTTGTTGGTTGCGATCGCTCATAGCCCCTCATAGCTGAACTGCATTTTATTTTACAACATCAGCAAACCAATGAAATAGTCTTTCATCCTTCTTAATAATGTTTTATGAGACGGGGGCTGTCAAGGCCCCTCTAAGTTGATTGTCAAGACTTCACCTCTATCCCCAGGGTGGCGTTCATTCGATATTCTCATTTCATTTAAAGCATTAATACAGGTTTTTGGGGAACCGATTCTTCTAAAAACCATAAATAGAAAAATTCTATTTAATCTCTATTAATAACCACTTTTCTCTCTATTTTTACTCTTCTACGGTGAGATTAACAAGCAAAAAAGCTTGATTCCAGAACCGTTTAGAAAAGCAACATTAATGGATAATTTAACTGAAAATCAAGGGATTTCCGAAATTGGTCAATCTCTTACCGATAAAATCAAACAACGGCAAGCCCTAGAAGATGCTTATAGCAATTTTGTGGAACCCTATCTGAATCAAAGGATTGAAGTTAAGCTGGAGTCCTCCTGTTCGGTGGCGGTGAGTCCGGTTGGGTTTTACTATGCATCAGCATGGTTGCTGTTGGTAATGCTGTATGCTTTTTTGAGGCGCGGTTATCACCGCTAATCGGTGCAACAACCGGCGGGGTTTCAAACCCTAACCCTGTCAAGGTGATAAATTTAATCACGAAAAATCGTTGTTTCTTGTAGGGGTTTGGTTTCTAAACCCTCTTCAAGAGTAGGGTGGGCAGTACCGGATTTAATATTAGGAGTTGCTGAACATAGAAACCCGGTTTCTTGGCTTTTCAGGACACCCTTTTAACTCAGAAACCCCATTTCTGGGTGAAAAGGATTAAAGAATGAAAAAAGGGCGATCGCAACCGATCGCCCTTTTCTAATCAAAACACTGAACTAACTTGGTATAAACCTATAGAATGCCGTCTTTTTTCGCCATAGACAGCATCAAGTCCACAACGCGGCAGGAATAACCCCATTCGTTGTCATACCATGACACAATCTTAAAGAAATTCGAGTTCAGTTCCATTCCGGCACCGGCATCAAAAATGCTGGAATGAGAATCCCCAATAAAATCGGTGGAAACCACCTCATCCTCGGTATAACCCAAAATCCCTTTGAGTTCGCCCTCCGATGCCGCCTTCATCGCCGCACAAATTTCCTTATAGCTGGTTGCCTTGGTAGTCCGGAAGGTCAAATCCACCACAGACACATCCGGAGTCGGAACCCGGAATGCCATCCCCGACAGTTTACCTTTCAACTCGGGTAACACCAAGGTTACCGCTTTGGCGGCACCAGTGGAGGCGGGAATAATATTTTGGGC
>NZ_JAFLQW010000602.1 GCF_017313335.1 Phormidium pseudopriestleyi FRX01
AGAAAATGCAACCCCTGTGTTGGATGCCCAACCCCCGGGAGAAAATGCAACCCCTGTGTTGGATGCAAGACCCACCGAGGGCAATCCTGGGTTGCGGATCGACCAGTCCCCACCGACTAGACCCCAACAACTGCGGGACCCATCACCGGAAGGGGAACCTTCAAAGCCAGTCAATGTAGCACCCCAAGCTAAACCGGCCCCAGGGCCAGTACCGGGTGAAACTCGGCAGGAACCGGCTGCACCCGTGGAAGCTGGGGAACCAGAAGCCTCCACTGGAGATTCCCAGGAGTTACCCACTCCGGAGGCATCTGAGGCAGAACCCGGGGAACCTGTGGATGTGGATAACGTGGAGTTAGAACCGGAGTCAGAACCAGTCGAAGATGCAGCGCAGATGGAGGGGGAATCTCCCGAGGCGATCGCGGATGAGGAGGAAAGCGACTCTGAAATTTAACCCAAATTCCAGATTAGCCCGCGCAGGCCTGTGCTGAGTCCCGTCGAAGTGCGGGCTTTGTCCGTATAGCCCCACCCTTCAGGGTGCAGGGCTTTTTTATTGCACGTTCGTTTCTTCACCTAAGCGGGTAAACCGAATTTCAATCCGTCTTCTGCTTTCATCGGGGTTAGGATTGACATTCCCAAAATCTCCTGTAGGAGACACCAATTGCGCCGCAGAATAGGGACGAAATTGTAATCCTTGCAGCTTACCTTCGGTGCGTTGAATAGTTTGTAAAATTTGCACCACGGCTAAGGCTCTCATTAATCCTAAATCCGCATTTGAACCCGGAACTAACTGATTCACTTCGGTTGTACCAGCAGCAACTTGGGGTAAGGAACGGTCTAAATTGCTGGAACCGGCATTATTAGGTTGTCCATCAGTATGTCCAATAATTTCTATGACATTGATGTTATAAGCGGCGGCGTTGGCTTCAATTTGGGGGACTAATTGGTTACGGACATAAGTTTGTAAGGCATCGGGAAGTTGAGCACTTCCAGAAGAAAATTGATAAGCCCCGGTATCGCGAATCACGATAATTGGAGGTGCTTTCGGGGTTGCCATTTCCTGTTGCAATTGTCCTTGTAAGGTTTGGGTTTGAGTGGCTAAGGCTTGATTTTGGGCGATTAAGGGGGCAACTTGGGATTCCGCTAAGGTGGCGCGGTTTTGGGCACTGGTGAGGTCGATTTGGGTTCTGAGTAGTTGTTGGCGCAGGGCTTCTTCGGTTTCCCGCATACTGGAAATGGAGACTAAGGGTTTGATAATCGCCAGTAGCAGCAGGAAGCTGAGAATCATAAACGCATTGGACATTAAGTCGGTAAATGCGGGCCAAATATCAAATTCTGGTGGCATTTCATGCCGCCTAGACCGGGATTTCATGAGGCAATTTCTCCGTTAATTAGGGTGAATTTTTGAATGTTTAACCCCCTATTGTTTGGGAGTTTGATGTTGAAGATTAAGGCTCATTTTTGGGGATTTTCTTCTTCCTCCCAGTTGACCAGTTGTGGGTTAAAGGGGTCATTGGAATTGTTGGCTGGCGGAGGACTCTGACGAGTGGGTGCTATTTCTGATTGTTCTTCGGATTCTAAATGCTTGACAACTTGGGTGAGTTGTGATTGGACGGCATTGAGGTCGTTGCCGAGTTTGGAGATGCGCGTGGTAACGGGGTCGGTGGCGGGATTGACTGCATTGCGATCGCCTAGGGATGCGATGAGGCGATCGCCTAAAGTTTGCATTCCTCCTCTCATTTCTTCGGTAAAGAGTTTGAGGGATTCGACTAATTTATAAAGTTCGGTATGGACATCCACAAAGCGATCGGTTCTGGTTGCTAACCGCTTTTGTAAGGTATCGAGGGTTTTGATGACGGAATGGAAGATTTGAGCGCTTTGCTGCATTTCTCCCACGACATCTGCTAATGCTTTTTGATTGTTTTGAGTGAGGTTCAGAACTTGGCCGGAATTCTTGCTTAATCCGGCGATTTCTTCCGAGAGATGGATGGTTTCCTGACTGGTGGTTTGCAGGGAGGCGATCGCCAGTTGCAATGCCTGGGTGGATTGATTTAACACCGAGGCGGAACGCGCTAAATCCCGTTGAGTATTGGCTAAATTATCCGTGGAACTCGCCAGTTTATTGGCAAATTGGCTCTTTTCAAAGAGTTGTGCCGACTCCCGAAACATGGTTGCACCGGACATCATGGAACTGGAGGATTCCATCAGGCGATTATAAACTTGAGTGGCGAGATGATTCGACTGTCGGTTGCCTTCGGTAATTTGGTCTAAGCTTTCCCCTAAAGAGGAGGAAACGGCTTCTTTGACGGAGACGGAGAACTGATTGACAAAGCTGGAGAAGATAGTTTCGAGGCGATCGACAGCTTTATCTAAGGGCGATCGGCGATTTAGAGCAGGGCCATAAATATTATCAATATAATCTTCTAAAGCGCTGATAAGTTGATATTTGGCAATACTGGTATTTCTGAGTAAATTAACCACCGTCAACAAAGCACTACAAGCGACAGCAGTTAAACTACTAATAAACGCCACCCCCATCCCTTGCAAGGGCCGTTGCACTTGTTCCACCAACGCATCAATACTCCCCACACCAAAATCATTAATGGTTTGGCTGAGTTCGGCCAAGTTCATGGTAATTCCTAGGAACGTTCCTAACAGACCCAAGGAAAGTAAAAGATTGGGTAAAAACCGACAAAAATAATCGATTTGTTCGTTTTTGAGGAGATGCTTACCATAAACTTGGTCGATTAACGCCCCGGTGTTTATCTGTTCTAACGCGGGGCTAGATTCCTTACATCTGAGTTCTATTTCTTCAACAATTCTCGGTTTTTTAGTCGGATTATCTGCATAAATTAATCCCCGAACCCGAGAAGCTAAATAAATTAAATGTTGATAGACTCCCCACCGGAGAAATATGGTAACAAATGTCAGAACAATGAGACTCAGAACAAACCCGAGTAAGTAGGGAGGCAGCAGGACAGAATTGAATAACTCTATGAAACCAAATACCAACGGTCCTTTAAAGGTAGAGAGAAATTGACTCATGACGGATTAATACTAGGTTGATAATTGCAAAGCCTATGGTAGAGTGACTCTACAGGCGAACCTGGGCTTGATTTGCCCTCTTTGAGATAGCAAGAGTCTAGTTTGTGGCAAACTTGATTCGTCATAGTTTCAATCTATCCTACCTCAAACCCGGATCAGTGGGGGTGTCAGCTATTCCTTAGAGTCTCCGGCGAGGCATGAGAGGAAGGGGAGAAGAAACCGAGTTTCCCCGCCCAGATTTGCTCCAGATTGGCCGAAATTTTGCACAGAAACCCGGTTTCTCATCTCTGCGATAAGGGCACATTTTAGTCTAAATCTCGACGACCCTCCAACGCACGCGCTAAGGTGACTTCATCGGCATATTCCAAATCTCCTCCCATTGGCAATCCAAAGGCAATGCGCGTGACTCGCGTAAACGGTTTGAGTAATTGTCCCACATAAAGGGTCGTGGTTTCTCCCTCCACGCTGGGACTGATGGCGATAATCACTTCTTTGATTTGTTGTTGACTCACCCGCCGGACTAATGCTTGAATATTTAATTGTTCGGGTCCGATGCCATCCATTGGGGAAATCACCCCACCGAGGACATGATATTTGCCTCTAAATTCCCGAGTTTTTTCTAAGGCAATTAAGTCCCGAGAATCGGAAACTACGCAAATGACATCGCGATCGCGATTCGGTGCAAGACAGATTTCGCAAATGGGTTCTGCACTCAGGTGAAAACACTCTTTACAAAATCCCACTTGTTGTTTGGCATCCACTAACGCTTTCGCTAATGCCTGAATTTCATCATCGGGTCGCTTCAGTAAATGGAGGGCCAGTCTTTGGGCGGATTTAGGGCCAATTCCCGGCAAACGCTGTAGTTGCTCGATTAAACGAGCTAAAGGACGAGTATAAACGGTCAGTCTCCTGTAGACTCCAAAAGATACTCTCCCATTTTACCCATTTTGGTTACCCGATGAGCCGGAATTTACGGCAAACAAGGAGGTTCCTGAAACCCGGTATTTCCCTTGGCGGTAACATGGCAAGAATAAGTCAGAGAAGCGGAGTTATTTCCCTGATTATTTTCTACGGTATTTCCCTTTCCTCCCGCTGTCCCTCGGGCTAAAATTCCGCCATTGACAATATTATTAGCAATGGTGACATCTTCCATCACACCCGGAGCATTATTGGTATCAGCATTCACATAAATTAGCTCAATATCTGTTACTTCTGCCTGCACTTGATTTCCGACAATTTCCACATTTTTAATGGAGGGAATTTTGTACAATCCAATATAAGTATTGCCTTGATTATTGCGAAGAATCGCCCCATTGACTTCGGTTCCTCCACAACATTCCTGAATCAAAATTCCCTCTCCATCTACACTCAAATATTGGGTATCTCTGATTCGATGACGATACACTTCATACTGATTTCCCTCCACCAAAACATTGGACCCGGACCAATCAATTGCTCGATTTTCAAGGGTGACTGCACCTTTTGGTTCTTTTAACCCCGTCGGGTCCGTCCACCATTGTTTTCCGCGTTCATCGCGGACTTGATTATCTTGGATGACTAACCCATCTCCCGAGGCAGAAATGGCGACTCGCATGGTGTGATAAACCCAGTTATCTCGGACGGCAATTCCCGTGCGAAATAGTCCTGGTTCTGTATTGGGATTGGCATTCTTTTGGAATCCCTCGGATTTAGACCGATTCACGACAATTCCATAGTGATTCCCATAGTGGAAGGGGACTTTATTTCCTTCTTGGTAGGTGATAATTTGTTCCCCTTTAATAGGTTTGACTTGATAACCGGGTTGGTCGTAATTGTCGGTAATATTGTCATTAATCCGATTATTTGCAATCAGAATATTAGCCTTGGCGTTGACTTTAATATTAGCTGCAAACCGATAACTGTAACGGAACCACGGACTTTGAAAGGAAGTATTAGGAACTCGCGGGTCCGGTTCCGCCACGTTGTTGCTGCGAATGCCAAAAATGACCAGATTTTGATTGTTTCCGTTATCCAAATCTCCCCGCAAGGAAATGGCGGCGCGATTGATATCCAGATGGACTAATCCAATATTACTGTCTGTATCTCCCTCAGTGGTGGTAATGGTTTTAAAGGCGGTATCGTTGGGAGTGCCATTTCCTGAAAATTGCGGTTCATACTTGGGAAATTGCAGTTTTGAAGGGGGATTAAATCCGGAGTTTTTGGCATCGGTGACTGAGGGAATTTCTCCTCGGAGAACGACTCCATTTTTGA
>NZ_JAFLQW010000658.1 GCF_017313335.1 Phormidium pseudopriestleyi FRX01
CAAGGTCCGGGGACCGGAGGTAAAAAACTTACTCTTGTAAGCCCTTTAGGGTGCGGGTTAAATTCCTCGGTTAACGATTGGTGCGAACGTAGTTTAAGATGCCCCGGGCGATCGCCTCCGCCATCCGGGTTCGTTGTGCCGCATCGGACAACATCCGGACATCATCGCGACCTGTAACAAACCCGACTTCCACCAAAACCGCAGGCATACTGGTATGGCGCAACACATAGAACCGCGCCTGTTTAACTCCCCGGTTTGGCATGGAGGAGAAATCTTGAAGCATACTATTTTGAATCGCCTGGGCTAGATTCCGCCCACTGGCATAATAGTAAGTCTCTAATCCATTCACTTCCGGTCGTCTGCCATTGACGGCATTGGCGTGAATGCTGACAAATAAATTGGCATTCACCCGATTGGCTAACTGGACCCGAGGTGCTAGGTCAATGGTGCGATCGTCCTGCCGCGTCATAATTGCGGTAATTCCCTCTCGTTCCAGAATTTCGGAAACTTGATGGGAGATATCCATGACCACATCTTTCTCTTGCAGTCCGCCAATGCCGACGGCACCGGGGTCACTACCCCCATGTCCGGCATCGATGACGACGGCAATTCGTCCGGCAGGGATGGGGGGAATTTCTGACTGTAGCTGATTCTCTGGTGATACGGATGGGGTTGAGTCGGGAGTGCTGATGGGAATCAACTGAGCGTTGGGATCCGTGGTGACAATCTCGGTGGATTCTAACTGGACTGCAAGGCGATCGCCGGATTGTTGTTCAACTCCAGACACTCGCACTCCGGCAGCGGGTTGGACTAGGACCACGACGGTTTCCGGGTCTTCCTGTGTCGGACGGACCCATAATACCGAGGAACCCCGTTCCGGTTGTAAGCGGTTGACATTATTCCCGAGGTGGGAGGAGTACAAAGTCAACCGATAGGCGAGGGTTTTTTGGTCCCATTCGGTGTTGTAATTTAGGGTGCGATCGGCCTTGACCACCACTTGATTGCCAACCAGTTCGATGCCATGAATCGTGGCTAATCCTGATGTAGCTTGAGCCGTGACTTGGGGCGGATTTTCCCCTTCGGGCCAGACGAGGACCTGTCCGCGATCGCTCACCTGTGCCTGCCAATTTTTATCCGTTTCGGTTAAGGTCAAAATCGCCCGAGTCAACGGCGGTGCACTGGATGCTTGCACCAATTGGAGTTGATTGACCCCAAGGCGATCGACGTTCATAAACCGTCGTTCTAGGTCGGGAGAGAGGGTGACTCCCGGGAGGTCAACGTTCACCCAGGTGCCATTACTACCCTGGTTAAGTTCTACGGTTGGGTTAGCCCCATTGGTATGAAAAATAAAGCCTTCGTCTTGAATCTCGACCTCTTGCAATTCGGTGTTCCCCCCGGTTGCAGCTAGAGGGGAGGGAGAATCGGACCTAGGACTGGATGAACCCTGGGCGACTGGGGATCCGGAGACCTGGGGGTCCGGTAATTGGACGGTCCATTGGGTCGGGGAACTGCCTTTGACTTCGACTTGTTGGGGGTCGAGGGTGTAACCGTCCGCCAATTCCACCACAATGCGGCTGGTTTGATTGTTGAATTGTCCCACCCGAATTTCGCGAATCGTTCCCCCTACCGGCTGAGTCACACTCTGACGCCCTAGGGTCGTACCAGGCAAATCTATCACCAATCGTGTGGGATTTAACAACAGTTTGGCGGTGGGTTGCACCCCGCCTCGGGTTGTAAATGAGAGTTGGTTGCGATCGGACTCAAACTGCCAGGTTTCTAGTTGAGCCGCTTCCACAGGGGGAGCAGCTAATAGAAATACACTGATCAGACTCTGGAGTATCCAGTTTTGGAGTTTAGCTTTTCTCAATGGGCTATTTTGACGATAGGGGAAATCGATGGTTTGGGTCACTTTCATAGTTTGCTTGCCAACTCTACGCCTGATTTGAGGCTCCCTCGCTATCCGTGAAAGCATTGCACCCAGAAATGTTTCTTGAGCCGGTTTGCTGCGGGGAGCTGACTTTAATTGTCATGACATTTGTCGCAATCTTAACCAAAGTTAAGAATGTCCGAAGTATAGCATAGGCTGTTACAAAATATGAAAGCCCTGATTTATTTTTTCAGCCCCTAGATTTACCCCTTTTGCAGTTTAACGAGCCTCGCGAATATACTGTAAGATTCCTTGGGCGATCGCCTCGGCCATGCGGGTTCGCTCGGTTGGATTGGCCAGCATTCGGGCATCATCGCGGCCTGTGACAAAGCCGGTTTCCACTAAAACTGCTGGCATATTGGTATGGCGCAATACATAAAATCTGGCTCGTCGGACGCGGCGATCGCGCATATTAGGAAAAGAACGCAACATACTCCGTTGAATGATCTGAGCTAACCGCTGCCCGCTATTGAAATAAAAAGTCTCTAACCCATTCACATCGGGACGAGACATACTAATTGCATTGGCATGAATGCTGACAAATAAATTAGCATTGACTCGATTTGCCAGTTGGGTTCTGGGGGCTAAACCAATGGTGCGGTCGTCTTGGCGTGTCATGACAACGGTTATCCCATTTTGCTCCAAAATTTCCGCGACTTGTCGGGAAATATCCAGGACCACATCCTTCTCTCGCAACCCGCCAATGCCGACTGCACCGGGGTCTCGGCCTCCATGTCCGGCATCAATCACGACTACCCTGCGGTTCGTCGGCACTCGGGGCGTCGAAGGGGCGGGAGTTTGGGGCGCAGGGGCCGCAGTTTGGGTAGCGGGGGGTGGAACGGCGATCTGTAGACTCCTTTCCCCGACAGCAACGGCTGGGGGTGTCTGGACTGGAGCCTCGGGAATGCTCTCCGGTTGCAACTGGACTAGAAGTTTGTTTCCAGGGGGTTGACTGATTTCCCCCACCCGAATTCCTGCTGCAGGTTGCACGAGGACAACCACGGTTTCTGGGTCCTCTTCAACGGTCCGCACCCATAACAGGGAGGATTGGGAGGGAGTTTTCAACTCATGAGGGGGTTGGGCCAGTTGGGATGAAAATAGGGTGATTTTATAGGCGAGAGTATCGATATCCCATTCGGTTTTGTACCCCACGGGGCGATCGCTATTCACGACAACCGATGTCCCATCATTCGCCAGTTCCACAGACTCAATGGTCGCTAAGGAGGGGAGACTGGAGGCACTCGGGGGTGTTCCACCTTCGGGCCAAATTACGACCTCCCCAAGGTCGGTGACTTGCGCTTGCCAGTTGCGACGGGTGTCGTTTAAATTCAACAAAACTCGGGATAACAGGGGGGAATCGGAGACTTGAATTGCTTCTAAGCGGTTGACGCCGAGGCGATCGACTCGCATCATCCGTTCGGTGATTTCTGGGGAGAGTTTCACGCCGGGAAGGTCCAGGGTCACCCAGGTGCGATCGGTACTCCATCTCAGGTCAATTTCAGGGGTGGGTCCCGAGGTTCGCAAAATAAACCCTTCATCCAGGACCTCAATTCCTTGGAGTAGGGTGCTGTTGACGGTGACCGCTGGAGGCGCGGGGACGGAGGGTTGAGTGGGTGAAATGGCGACTTCCCGCTGTGGGGTGGGGAGTTGCACCGTCCACTGACGCGGGGAACTCCCTCGAAATTGAACTTGATCCGGGTCAAGGGTATAGCCTTCGGCGAGTTCGACGACTATTCGACTGGTTTGGCGTTCAAACTGCCCGATCCGAATTTCCCGAATGGTTCCCCCGACCCGTTCTCGCACCGTAGTCCGGCCTAATCGGGTCCCGGGTAGGTCGATAATTAACCGGGTGGGATTAGACAGCAGTTGTGCCTTGGGTTGGACGTTTCCGGTGGTTCTAAAGTTGAGTTGGTTGCGATCGCGCTCAAACCGCCAGGAGTCTAATCGTGCAGCGACGGCAGGAGATGCGGCTAAAATCGAGGCGGCGATCGCTAAAACCACGAGCAGAAACCGCAATTTTCCGGTTTTGCTCGGACGTTTTGGACTCGGATTCAAATCTAATTGTTGGGTCACCTTAGTAATCTCTAGCAAACGACTGTACGCAGGTTTCTGATGCCCCCAGTCACCCCCCGGGAAAGAATCAATTTTGTAATTTTTTGACTCTTTAACCCGGTAGGCAGTGGGTATAGAATGCAGTTGATATTCCCGATGTTTCCCAAACTGATGCCTTAGAAAAAATTGGATTCATTTGTCTATCCTGATTGAACTTATAAACATCAGATGGGAGAAATATTATCGGGAATTAGGGCTAGTTTTTTGTTTCTTTGCTTTAGAGAGACGAATTACCGACAGAGTAAAGTCAGTCACTCCATTACACAACCCAAAAAACGAAAAAAAGCACAATCCTTCTATTTTGTCGATTGTGGGGTTGAAAAATAAGTCTAAAACCCCGAATAATAGTTCCAATCATGGACTGGAACTATAGCAATCCTCAATGATTTATGACATCTTCATCTCCCCTCTCCCCCCTTTGGGCCGCCTTATGTTGGGGGTGAGGGCATTCCACAACTGATAAAGGAGCTGCTATATTTAGAGGAAAACACGCGAAATTTAAAATTAGCCCAGTATTTTTAAGTGTAATTACACAGAAACTTAGGCTGATTGGATGCCGACAATACCGGCCAAACAGAATAGTGTAGGACTGTACGATTGTTGAAATCCCTGATCAGGATTAGAAAATAGATGCAATAAAAATAGCCCGATCGCTGTTGAAATCGCGGATTACCTAAGTGTTCAATGATACTCAAGCAGCTTGCGTGCGATCGTATCCTGCATTAGAAAGTTAAAAAATTTAAAATCCTACAAGACTTTGGTATAAAATACCGAAAATTCTTCCACAAAAGGACACAATAGAATAATTTGTTTTTTATATTAAGGAAGAATAACCTCTGAAATTTTAACCGGAGAAAGCACCCATGAGTCATCAACCTGTTCATGTAGCCCTCGCAATCCTGCATCAGGAGGGTCAGTTTCTCTTGCAACTGCGAGATAATATCCCTGGTATCGTTTATCCGGGATATTGGGGTTTATTTGGGGGACACCTGGAACCCGGAGAACTCCCTCTCGAAACCTTGCAGCGAGAATTACAGGAAGAAATTACTTATGAAGCCAAACAAGTGTCTGAGTTCGGTTGTTTTGAAACGCCAGAAGTCGTGCGTCATGTCTTTAATGTGCCGCTAACTGTGGAGATTGGGGAGTTGGTTCTTCATGAAGGATGGGATATGGGATTTTGGACCCCGGAGGATATTCGTCGCGGTAGTCGCTATTCAGAAAAAGCCGGTGAAGTCCGTCCTCTGGGAGAACCTCATCAACAAATCTTTTTAAAGTTTATGGCGGAGGGATTATTTTAAGCGTATCTGGGGCAGTTAAACTAGATTGACCCCCTTATTGTTGATTCCGAGAAAGATGAGCGATCGCCCTCTAACCACCGTAATTCTAGCCATGAGTGCCGATGGCAAAATTTCTGACTCCGTGCGATCGCCCATCCTCTTCGGTTCCCCCCAAGACAAAACCCATTTAGAACAACAAGTCGCCGCTGCCGATGCCGTCATCACCGGCGCCGGAACCTTCCGCGTCAAAGGCACCGCTATGCGAATCCTCAATCCCGACTTAATGGCACAGCGAGAAAGAGAAGGAAAACCCCCGCAACCTGTCCAAATCGTCGCCTCTGCCAGTGGCAACCTTGATCGCAATATCCCTTTCTTCCAACAACCAATCTCGCGCTGGTTACTCACCACCCCAACAGGTGCCGAACCCTGGCAAAACCATCCCGGTTTCGATAAAATTCTAGCCACCCAAACCCCCTCCGGTAGCGTAGACTGGCACGATGCCTTACAGCAAATCGCAAATTTAGGCATCAAAAAATTAGCCATCCTCGGAGGAGGAAACCTAGTCGCCTCCTTACTCGCCGAGGACCTCATCGATGAACTCTGGCTAACCATTTGCCCCCTCCTCCTCGGTGGCAGCGCCGCACCCACTCCCGTAGACGGCAGCGGATTTTCCACTCAAACCGCACCCCGCCTCGAACTCTTAGAGGTCAAAACCATCGACGCAGAGGTATTCCTACACTACCGCCTCCGCAGACAGCAAGAATCCACCTCCCCCCGTTCGTAGTAACGCCTTCAGGCGTTCTCCACGTTCGTAGTAACGCCTTCAGGCGTTCTCCACGTTCGCTGTCACAACTTCAATCCAAGACTTACGCATATTCTGAGAATCCACCCTAAATGTAGAGGCGATTCGCTTTCTCGCCCCTACATTTAGAGGTAATGCATACGCCCTACAGTCATTCCCCCCAAATTCCTTACAAGAGTAGGTTTTTTACGTTCAGGGGGATTTGCCTCACAATTAAGAACACGAACGGTTCCCTCCCCTTGCCAAGGGGAGGGTTAGGGTGGGGTCCTCCTGACGAGGCTTTGCCACGTCACGAAGAATTAGTGGGTGGAGTGTCCTCCTGACGAGGCTTTGCCACGTCACGAAGAAAGAGGTTGGCACCCGGCTTCATACAGGCGCGATCGCATCCTTTGAGTGCGTGACGTGGCGATCGCCACGTCATGAAAACCCCACCCTAACCCTCCCCTTGCCAAGGGGAGGGAACCGTTCGTGTTCTTATGCGTAAAAAACCTATTCTTGTAAGCCCCCCAATTCCCACTCACCCATCCAGAGTCCCTCCCACAGAGCACCTAGAATCGATTACCCTAGGGAAAGTGAACGCTCTACCCTCAACGGTTGGTAATGGTGGAACAGCTTAAGCCTCAAATTTCTGTTGCCTGGATTGACAACATCGCCGAAGTCCCCCAGACGGCGTGGGATGCTCTTGCCATCCCCCTGCAAACCCCTTTTTTTGAATGGAATTGGTTGCACAATATGGAAGCCTCCGGCAGTGCAACGGCGAAAACTGGATGGTTGCCGAATCATTTAACTGTGTGGCGACAAGGAGAACTTATCGGTGTCGCGCCGATGTATCTGAAAGGACATTCTCGGGGCGAATTTGTTTTTGATCACCAATGGGCGGATTTAGCCTATCGCCTAGGTGTGGAATATTATCCCAAATTGTTGGGGATGAGTCCAGTGACGCCGGTAACGGGATATCGGTTTTTGATTGCACCGGGAGAAGATGAGGAAGAGATTACGGGGATGATGATTCATGCGATCGACGAATTTTGCGATCGCCACAATATTTCTTCTTGTAATTTCTTGTATGTCGATCCAGAATGGCGATCGCAGATGGAACGATTCGGTTATACACCCTGGCTCCATCATAGTTATATTTGGCAGAATACAGGATTTAATACCTTTGATGATTACTTAGCCGTCTTCAATGCCAATCAGCGCCGCAACATCAAACGGGAACGCAATTCTGTCGCTAAAGCTGGGATTGAAGTCAAGGCGTTACATGGGGATGATATCCCTCATACCTTGTTACTGCGGATGTATCAATTTTATAGTGACCATTGCGATCGCTTTGGCTGGTGGGGGAGTAAATATTTAACCAAAGAGTTTTTTGAGCAACTGTATCACAACTTTCGCGATCGGGTCTTATTAATTGCTGCCTATCCCGAAGGCAATGATATTCGCCATCCCATCGCCATGTCCTTTTGCCTCACCAAAGGCGAACAACTCTATGGACGATATTGGGGCTGTAATTATGATATAGACTCCCTCCATTTCGAGGCTTGCTATTACAAACCCATCGAATGGGGAATCGAACATGGGATTCAATCCTTCGACCCCGGTGCCGGAGGACAACACAAAAAACGCCGAGGCTTTCCGGCAACTCCCAACCACAGTTTACATCGGTTTTACAATCAGCGCTTGGGTCAAATTCTTCGCCCTTATTTGAAGGAAATGAATCTGATGGAAGCCCAGCAAATTGATGC
>NZ_JAFLQW010000002.1 GCF_017313335.1 Phormidium pseudopriestleyi FRX01
GCATGAATGTCTTCAGTCCCAGATTCGGGCCACGATCGCCGATAGGATGCCTCTTCTGGTTTACCCCATCCCAATTGGAGAAGGATTTCCAGGAAGTCGGATTTTTCCCATTTAAACAGGGTCGCCCATTCGGTTTTGAGGGCGATCGTCTCCACATCCGCTTTAGAAATTTGGCGATCGTTCAACCCATTATTCACCCTGAGATACAAATCCATACCCTCGGTGACTTCGGACCAAAACGACAACAGAGAGGGTTTAGCCGCCTTCAGAGTCTCCAGGTCCTCCGGCAGGGCAATCAGATGATCATGGAGTTGAGGATAGCAGAGGGTTTTGCCTTTCAGGGTAATGTCATGGCAAATCAGACCTGACACCTGATGCGATCGCTGATAGTCATGCACCGCTGCCTTAAAATCTTGATAGGCGGTAAACTTCTGTAGACCTTCCGGTTTGAGGAACTGGTCAACCACCTCAAGCCCGATCGCCGGAGTCGCTGACAAGTTCAAACGCTCCCCTCTGAGGCAAGCGCGGCGCTCCTGTTCCAAAATTTCGATTAACTCCTGCGTACTGTAGACCTTCGCCATCAGAACACCATCGGGTTGGACTTTACCGATAGTTTAACCTGGCTCAGGTACTCCAGGAGTGGGATAGGCTACCCAAATTCCGGATAAATGTGGCGAGGCGATCGCCCCTAGCTTGGACCCCTCGCCCATCCGGTTTCAACTAACCCGTTCTACCATACCGTCCCATCAGTTCGACTGCCCCTAAAATATGGCCTTCCATTGCAGATTTCACCTCCGCTTTGCTGGCCCCCGGTTCCAGACTGATCAGTGTATCTAAGGCATACAGTTTGAAAAAATAGCGGTGGGTTCCCTCCTCTGGACAAGGCGCACTATAACCTAACGTGCCAAAATCATTTTTTCCCTGGACTCCTCCGCGTTCCAGTCTCGGTTCGTTTGGCACACCGTGAGGCAGATGATGAATATTTGCCGGAATATCATAAGCCAGCCAGTGGGTTACGCTGCGCGTAGTCACATCCGGATCCTCCATAATCAGAACAAAACTTATTGTCCCAGGCGGAGGGGAGTCCCAACTCAGGGGTGGAGAAGTCTTTTCACCATCGCAGGTATGTTCAAACGGAAGGGTATTACCAATGAAAAAAGCCGGACTCTTAAATTCCATGACATTAATGCAGTTTACGGTTAACTCAGTGCGAGTGGTGTTTTTATCAATCGTTCCATTTTAACGGCTAAGGAGATATCTGGCTGTCATAGCATCGACTCTCCTGTAAAACTGTCCCCTTGTACTCACCCTTTCCAGACTCGGTGGCGATCGCCTGACCCCATCTTGCCCCCTGGGTTTTGGTTCCCAATCCGCCAACCTGACCCAAAGATCTAACTTCCGATAGATAGGTGATACTTTCTTCAGTTAGAGAGTCCTGACAATTGAATTGAGTTATCATTCATATCATGACCCCAAAAGGTACTCAATAGAGCGCCTTCGTCCACTCCCAGAAAAGGTCAGCTAAATCGAGCAGAGAATTTCCACCTCAATGGAAGAAGGAGTCTCGGATAACGCTTTCCCTTCTTTGGAACCCTACCACTTTTAAGCAAACTCATAAGGAGTCTCAATGGACAACGAGTGGTTTTGCTGCGGATTTATTTTTTAAAAAAGAGAGAACTTTAATGGCTAATGCGATAGAATTTAAGTTGTTTGCACCCTATAATAAAGGGGCTGCACTGATCGGCTCATTTTCCAAATGGGAAAACATTCCGATGGAAAAAGACGACCAGGGTTATTTTCGCACTTCAGTCAACCTCGAAGATGGGGTTTATGAGTATAAATTTCGAGTTCAGACCAAAACCGAATATTTAGACCCGGATTCGTGGGTATATGCGATCGACCCCTATGCCAAAGAAATTGATAAAACTGGGCAAAATGGGATTATCCGCATCAAAGATGGCGAACCCATTGTTGATACTTATGTCTGGAACCATGACCAGGTTCCCTTACCGAGTAATGGTGAGTTAGTCATCTATGAAATGCTTTTGGGTAACTTTTGTGGTCAGAAAGAAGACCGAGATAGAGGCGGTTTTCAATCCACTATTGAAAAATTAGATTATTTAGCAGATTTGGGGATTAATGCGATCGAGTTAATGCCCGTCATGAGTGGAGACCAAGGCTGGGGTTATCAGGTCAGTCACTATTTTGCTCCAGCCCCCCATTACGGTTCCTCAGCAGAGTTAAAGCGCCTCGTTGATGAATGTCACGCCCGAGGAATTCGAGTGATTATGGATATGGTTTTTAATCATTCCAATGATGAATGCCCTTTGTTAAAAATTGACCGAGATTACTGGTACTATCACTATAAGCATTATCCCGAAAATGACAACAATTGGTGGGGTCCCGAATTTAACTATGACCATCATGATGATAACCTAGATATTCGTCCAGCCTGGTCCTTTACCGGGGATGTCGTTCGGTACTGGATTCAGGAATATCACATTGACGGAATGCGGTATGATGCTTTGAGTCAACTCGCCAATTGGGAGTATTTACATTGGATTGCCAACCTCGCCCGAGAAACCGCTGGGAGCAAACCGTTTTATAATATCGGAGAACATATCCCCGAAAAACCGAAATATGCCCGGTTTGAAGGGCCGATGGATGGCTGTTGGCACGAGAGTTTCCACTACTTCTTAGTAGACTATATTTGCAATAATGATAGCTTGGAACTTGAGCAACTCAAGGAAGTGCTAGATTGCAAAAAGCAGGGGTATGAGGACTCAACCAATGTCATTAATTACCTATCTAACCATGACCAAGAGCGAATCCTCAACTTGTTAGGCGATCGGGGAATTTTTGATGACCCTGCTTTTGGGCGAACTAAATTAGGGGCGGCCATCCTAATGACCACCGTGGGTATTCCCATGCTATGGATGGGTCAAGAATTTGGTCAAGATAGCTGCCGACATTCCAATCAAACCGGCGAACTGAAATGGTATCTCTTAGACAACGAACGCAACCGCAGCTTGTTTGATTACTATAAAGGGTTAATCGCCTTACGCAAGCAAAATTATGCCATTCAAAGTGAAAATATCGAGTTTGTCCACGAAAATACCGATGAACAAGTCATCGCTTATATTCGATGGAATGACGAAGGTTCCCGAGTTGTCGTCGTGGCAAATTTTTCCGGTAATTTTCTGGGAGGTTATACTATTCCCGACTTTCCCGATAATGGACGATGGCACGAATGGACGAGAAACTATGATATTGAATCTCACGATAACCAATTAGTTCTCGATTTGGGTGAATTTGAAGCCCAAGTCTTTGTGTGGAATCCGTAATTCAGCCTCAAGAGGGTTTGGAGACCAAACCCCTACATCAGTGAAGGAGTCACTAAGAACGTTTGTAGTCACCCCTTTAGGGGTTGCCCTCTCAAGGTGCAAGGTGTATTTGTAGGGGCGCAATGCGCCCCTACATTCCATCACTCTTTTTCGTCATCAAATTTATCATCTTGACAGGGCTACCCCTTTAGGGGTTGCCTCTTGAGGAAAACTGAAGTAGAGGAGTAGGGTTGCCAGGGGAGTCTGGCTGAGTCCCTTGGGCTTCCAGACGATCGCCTGGAAGTTTTTGCTTAGGAATACCGGATTCCGGATGCCCCTTAGAGTGGTCGTCACCCATCCTCTGAAAGCTCTGTTGTTAACATCAGGAGGGCAGATTGGGGTTCTCTTCGTCCCCCCAACGACCCGCTACAGCCTCTTTAACTCGATAATCTATCCTCTACAACTTCACTTTATTTCCCGGAACAGGGGCTGCACCCTCTGAAAAACTTGGATTTATCCGGATAACTCATCGGTTCTGTAGTAAGATATCTTATAAATGGAGCAGAATTCTGGGATACCCTCTGAAACAGAGGAACTATCCGAGGATAACAGAGTCTCTGTTATTGTATCGTTAAAGGGGCAGTAAATCGGTGTTTTCCCGCGAGTTCCTAACTCAGATCGCACATCAGCATCAGCTTTCTCCAGATCAGGAGCGAGTCTTTTTGCTACGGTTTGCCGAGGATCAGGACTATGAAGATATTGCCGAACAGGTAGAAACTTCAAAAGGAGCCTGCCTCAAACGGATGGGTCAAGTTTATAAGAAATTTGGCATTGAAGGGGGGACTCGCGGGAAGGAAAGCGAACTGCGAGCATTTTTGGATCAACGCTGGGTGCAACATCGAGCCTCGGCGTTACCTGGTTTGGAGATGAATCTCGGTTCGCAAACCGCTAGAGGTGCAGACTCCCAGGTGTTATCCGAGATCTCAAGTGCGATCGCCGCTGTCTCGTCTGCGGCAATGGTGAGTCGGAAAGTTGCGATATTTTTCGGCGATCGCCAACCGGATGAACGACTACTCGACCCTTTAAAACGGGCGATCGCCCGTGCGGGTCATCAAATTATCCTCGCAGGGGATCATCCCCAGTCGGGAGAGAAGGGATTGGCACAACTGCAAGAGGAACTACAAGCTTGCGATCGCTTGTTACTGTTGCTCTCGGGACAATCCGCCTTCAGTGACCTGTTAATTGAAGAAGTGCGCCTCGCCCGAGAAGTGCGAGAGACCCGCAAAGATGGCACACCGGATATGTTTGCGATTCGGATCAATTGGCCGACGGATTCGCCGGTGAGTTACGATCTGCGCGTTTTATTACAAGGTGTACCCCAGCGCGAGTGGCGATCGCCCACCGATACCCCGGCGATCGTCAGCGAAGTGCTACAGGCGATCGCCACAGGCCGTTTTCCCCGGCAAGTTGCGGTAGAATCCGCCGTCATCAGCGCCTTAACCCCCACCTGGGAAAGTGCCGATGGTCGTCCCCTACCCTTTGCTGGACCGGAACTCCCGGAAGGTCAAGTGGATTTAGCCTCTCCCTTTTACGTCAATCGCACCCCCATCGAAGAGCGTTGTTATGAAATGATTTTGCAACCAGGTGCGCTGATTCGGATCAAAGCACCGCGACAAATGGGCAAAACTTCTTTAATGGCTCGCATTCTCAATCATGCGGCCAATCATGGCTATCGTCCGGTTCATTTGAGCTTTCACCTAGCCGATAAAGGAGTCTTTGCCAGCCTGGATAAATTCTTACAATGGTTCTGTGCTTATATCGGTCAGCAGTTACAACTCCCCAATCAACTTCCCGAATATTGGGATGATTTTTTAGGTAGTAATGTTAACTGCAAAGCCTACTTTGAAGAGTATCTGCTCCCAGAAATTAACACCCCTTTAGCCTTATGTCTCGATGAAGTAGACCGGGTTTTTCAACATCCGGATATTGCCGACGACTTTTTTGGCTTATTGCGAGCATGGCACGAAGAATCAAAACGGCGCGAGATTTGGAAAAAACTTCGTTTAGTCGTGGTTCATTCCACCGAAGTTTACATTCCTATGAATATCAATCAATCCCCCTTCAACGTGGGATTACCGATTGAATTACCGGAATTTACCCCCAATCTCGTCCAAGATTTAGCCCAGCGATATGGAATCAATTGGTGCGAAACAGACGTCAATCGTCTCATGAATATGGTAGGAGGACACCCCTTTTTAGTGCGGTTGGCGCTCTATCATATCGCTCGACAAGATATTACCCTAGAAACTCTCTTAAAAACTGCTCCCACCGAAGCGGGTTTTTATAACGACCATTTGCGGCGTCACCTGTGGAATTTAGAACAGCATCCTGCATTGGCTAGAGCCATGAAAGAGGTTGTTTTTAGTCCAAATCCGGTGCGATTGCCCTCAGAACAGGCGTTTAAATTACATAGCATGGGGTTAGTCAAGTTTCAAGGCAATGAAGTTGTCGAACGATGTGATTTATATCGCCAATATTTCCGCAATCGACTTGATGAATAGTTGAGATTCAGGGGCCTTTTACCATAGTCGGGCCAGTTATATTCGAGGAGCTGATCAGTTTCCATGACTCTCAAACATCTACCCGAAATTATCATGATGGTAGCGTTGGCGATCCCTCTATGTTTTACTCCGGCAGCCCATTCTCAAAGTGTTAAAATTTCCCCGGATAACTGCCCGAGAGAGAATCACCAAAATTTGGCGCTATCTTCTAGCTTAGGTGCAGACAGTGGAGGGTCCGATAGGGGTCAGGGGGTGCAACCCACCGGGTCATTAGCAGGTTCTGAAACCTGTTCTGGGGTGTCATCATTGGAGTTGAAACCCCAGACAACAGATCAAGGGTTGGTCCGGAGTAAACAAAGTAAAGATGCTTGTTTTATTTCCGGAAGAATTTATGGAATTGAACGCGAGAATTCCCGAGGAATTTATGTGGTGGTGATTGACCCCAATACCGATAATGCTTTAGCTCGATTTCCGGCTTATGCTAATTCTTCCAACCAACCGAATTATGAATTTTCATTGATGCGACCGGGGCGTTATTTACTAAGTGTCTTTCAAGACCGGGCCGGAACGTTGGTTCCCTTTAGGACGAGACCGAGTGAACGATTGATTAACTGTAGTCGGGGGAGTGAGTTGGAAGAAACGGACTTTGAGTTGCCGTAAATCAATGGGTTGAAACAGGACTGAAGGGTTTTCTAGGTTGTTCAGGGTTAAAACCGAGGGCCAATGCAGGTAGATACGGGTGACTGGATGAATAAAAAACTGACGGCGATGTACTATCAAGTCGGGGGAAGTTTACCGCCCGATTCTCCGACCTATGTCGTCCGTAAAGCCGATCGCGAACTCTATGAGAATCTCAAGGCGGGAGAGTTTTGCTATGTCCTGACATCGCGGCAAATGGGTAAATCCAGCTTGCAACTGAGGACGATGCAAACGCTTCAAGCGGAGGGATGTGCTTGTGCGGCGATCGATTTATCGGCGATCGGGAATAAAGACGTGACGCCGGTTCAGTGGTATAGCGGGATTATTCATACCCTGGTCAGTTATTTTAATTTGTTCAGTCGCCTGGAGTTTAGGAGTTGGTTGCGCGATCGCGACGAACTATCCCCAGTCCAATGCTTGCATGAATTTATCGACTCGGTTCTGCTGGTGCGGATGTCGGAAAATATCGTCATTTTTATTGACGAAATTGATAGCGTTCTGGGCTTAAATTTTCCGATTGATGACTTTTTTGCAGCAATTCGTGCTTGCTATAATAAACGAGCACAGAACCCAGAATACAAACGACTAACCTTTGTTTTACTCGGTGTAGCCACTCCCACGGAGTTGATTCAAGATAAAAGTCGAACCCCGTTTAATATCGGTCGAGCGATTCAAATTGAGGGGTTTAAACTCCCGGAAGCGCAACCGTTGGCGGAGGGTTTAGAACAAGGGTGCGATCGCCCCGAGGTGGTCCTGGAGGAGATTTTAAACTGGACCAATGGACAACCGTTTTTGACCCAGAAACTCTGTCAATTGGTGTTAGCGGCGCAGACTCCGATTGCGGCGGGGATGGAGGCAGAACGGGTGGAACAATTGGCCCAGTCGCAAATTGTGGACAATTGGGAATCTCAGGATGAACCCCCCCATTTAAAAACCCTGCGCGATCGCCTCCTGCGAAATGAACAAAAGGCCAGTCGGCTGTTAGGACTCTATCAACAAGTGTTACTCTCCGGAAAACTTCCGGCTGATAACAGTCCGGAACAACTGGAATTGCAACTATCCGGTTTAACCCTGAAGCGCCATTCTAAATTAACCGTTTATAACTCGATTTATGCCTTAGTTTTTAATGAGCAATGGGTGGAACAGGCATTAGCCGATTTGCGACCCTATGCCGAAGCATTATCCGCTTGGGTGGTGTCAGATTGCCAGGATGAATCGCGACTGTTGCGGGGACAGGCGTTACGGGATGCTCAACAATGGGCGACGACCCATAGTTTAAGCGATCGCGACTATCAGTTTCTCGCCGCCAGTCAAGAGGTGGAAAAACGGGAAGTTCAAAAAGCCCTAGAAGCCGAGAAAAAAGCGATTCAACTTTTAGCTGAAGCCAATCAAAAACAGGTAGAAGCCAATCGCATTTTAACCGAAGCCCAACAAAAAGCCAATCGGATGCTTAAACGAGCCTATTGGGGGATTATGGGACTGGTAGTTCTGGCCACAATTATCGTCTGTCGCGGTACCATTGCCTTAAAAGAAGCCCAAAAAGGAACATTAATTGAGCGCCAAGGTGCGAATGCTTTAAAGTGGTTTGAATCTGAAGGGGTGGAGCTCGAAGCCTTGTTACTGGCGATGCAAGCGGGACAAGATTTAAAAGCGCTGGTGAAGGGCGATCGGCGCTTGACTAATTATCCCACGATTAGTCCTTTGTATGCCTTACAAACCATTCTCCACCAAATCCATGAGAAAAATCAACTCACAGGCCATCAAGGTGCAGTTCGCAGTGTCAGCTTTAGTCCCAATGGACAATTTTTGGCCACGGCAGGAGAAGATGGAAAGGTGCAACTTTGGACTCGTGCAGGGGAGTATCTGCGGACTATTGGAGTTCATGAAAATGCTGTGGATAGCGTTAGGTTTAGTTCCGATGGTACGCGAATTGCCACCGCTTCCGAGGATGGAACGGTACAAATTTGGCAACGAGATGGAACCCCGATTGGGGCGATCGCCGCCGAAACTGAAGCCATTGATAGCGTTAGTTTTAGTCCCGATGGCGATCGCCTCGCTACCGCTTCAGAAAGTGGCACAGTCCGAGTCTGGAATCAGCAAGGAAAGTTGCTTAATGAAATAGGAAGCGTTAACCGTCAAATTAATACCGTGAGCTTTAGTCCCGACGGAGAACACTTTGCCACTGCCCAAGTCGAGGGAACCGTGCAAATTTGGAATCTAAATGGCCAACAGAAAGCCACCTTGACCATTCCCCCAAATCCCCGCCAAGAGTTCAGTTCTACCCCCGATGCTCAACCGTCAGTCAACAGCATGAGTTTTAGCCCCAACGGGGAATTATTAGCTACCGCTGGATTTGATGGAACGGTGAGAATTTGGAACTTATCGGGTCAAGAACTCTCGGAGTTTAACACTGCTCAAAGTGCAGTGAATAGCATGAGTTTTCATCCGAATGGGGCAGAAATAGCCATTGTCGGATTTGATGGGAAAGTGCGCCTATGGACATTAGAAGGGGTATTACTCAAGCAATTTAAAGGCGATCGCCATGATCGAATTACCAGCATGACCTTTAGTCCCGATGGAGAGCGTTTAGTCACTGGAGGAGTGGATGGAACAGTCCGACTCTGGGATATTTCCCGCCAAGGCAATCAGCCCTTCCCCGTGACTGAAACTCCCAGAAACTCCCCTTTATCCGAGAACGAGAACCCAGCCTCCAGCAACTCACCTAAAATGATGGTGCGATCGACTAAAATCCCTTTAGAAAATCAATTTCTACGGATCGGATTTAGCCCCGATGGTGAACGGTTTGCCACCGCTCAACCTGATGGAACGGTGCAAATTTGGACCCGTTCCGGTCAAGCAGTTATTCCCCCCTTTCAAGCTCATCAAAGTCGGATTTCTACCCTCAGTTTTAGCTGGGATGGAAAGTCTCTCGCCACCGCCGGGGAAGACGGAACGGTTCGTCTTTGGAATCAGTTAGGCCAACCCCTTCAGCCGGAGTTAAATCATAGCCGTGGGGAAGTCAAAAGCCTGAGTTTTAGTTTTGATGGACAGCGAATTGCCTTCGCCAATGGACCGGGACTGTTACAAATTTGGAATCTCTCGACAAACCAAGTCGATGAAATCCGCTTTCCCTACGGTCAAATTAGTAGCATTAGCTTTAGTCCGGAGGGTGACCGACTGGCGATCGCCTCCGCCGATGGCAAAATTCGCTTATGGAATCTATCGAGTGAAGAACTGGATAAATTTAACAGCGATACTCGATGGGTCACCACCATGAGTTTTAGTCCTGATGGACAACTGTTAGCCACCGCAGGAACCGATGGTACGGTTACAGTTTTTTTACTCAGAGGTCAACTTTCAAAACAAGTTTTAGCCAAATTTAAAGCGGATGAAACCGATGTTTTGAGCATGACCTTTCTCTCGGAAGGTCAAGGGCTGGTAACTGTGGGAACCGACAATACACTGCGCTGGTGGCGCATCAAAGAATTAGATGAATTGCTCGAAACCGGATGTAACTGGCTCACCGATTATTTGAAAGCGCATCCCCAAGTCCAAGCGGACCTACCCATTTGCCAGCAGCCCTAACTGTTACGAAGTGTTCAAGTCCCATCGGTCTAATATTTGTCCAGATTTTAATTGAGGAATTGTTATGTTAGTTTGGCAAATTTTTAAAATCAATCCCCGGTGTCGAAGTGATTGATTGTTAACTCCAACCCCACCTTTTAGCAAATTCCCATTCTGAGCGTTGCTCACGCGACTGAACCTTTTTTATACTACACCCAAGGAACTTACCATGATCTCAAATTTAACCTTGTCTCCCCTTCCTATCACCAAAACCCCCCTCCGGGAAGTTCTTTCCCCCCGTTATGTTCCCCACCCAACTCCTGTGGAAGTCCCCAGAACCCTCCCCAAAGAGGCCGTCACCTCTCACCTCACCTGGCCTGCGGATACAGAATTGCTCGGGTTAGTTTTTGAAGTGACCCCTCGGGCAGCGGATTATCTGTACGCCCAATACACTATTGGATTGCACGCTTGGTTTTTAGACCAAGTGCGACAAGCTGACCCGGAACTGTCTGCCTATTTACATGATGTCCAAACGGAAAAACCCTTTACCCTCTCGGGTTTAGAAGGTAAATTAGTCTCCTGCGGGAAAGATTTTCAACTACAACCGGGAGAAACCTATCGGTGGTATGTGACTGCTCTTTCTAAACCCGTTGTCCAGTTTTTGCAACAGTGGGTGAAGCAGTTACCGGAGACGATCGCCTTGCGGAAAGCGCCGTTAGAAATTCGGTCCTGTAAAATTTCGATTTTGCCAACCACCTATCAGCAATTATTCGCCTCCCAAGAAGTGAATTCCTCGACCTTGCAACTGAGCTTTATGACCCCGACGAGTTTCCGCCGGAAGAAACATCACTTCCCCCTGCCAGTCCCGGCCAATGTATTTCATAGTTATTTGCGCCGGTGGAATGATTTTTCGGGGATGAATATTGATCGCGACCTGTTTTTAAAATGGGTAGAGGAATCGGTGTTAATTCATCGTCATGAATTGCAGTCGGCGAAAGTGGCCGCCGGTAAAAAAGGCATGGTCACCGGATTTACCGGATTGGTGGAATTTGGATTATCTCGACAGTCGGGAGAAGTCCCAGAATTCGAGCGCCTATTCTATACCTTGGGACAATTTGCTCCCTATTGTGGAACGGGACATAAAACCACGTTTGGGTTAGGTCAAACCCGCTTAGGGTGGTCTGCTGAGGAAGCTATTCCGATTCCTTCTATCCACAGTATGTTAGCTGAACGGATTGGGGAATTAACGGAATTATTCATCGGCCAACGCAAGCGCAAAGGGGGCGATCGCGCTCGGGAAATTGCCGAAACCTGGGCCACTATCCTAGCCCGTCGTGAATTAGGGGAATCCTTACAGGCGATCGCCTCGGATTTACAAATGCCCTATCAAACGGTCAAAACTTATGCTAAATTAGCTCGCCGAGCTTTAAAAGTTTAGCATAATCTGATGTCTGGTTCCATCAATTCTGTAGGGACATAACCTGGCTATGTCCCTACTCTGATTCTCTAACCTGTGTCAAGGGGTTGGAATCGTCAGAACATCTATAGCAGATCCTTTATCAGTTGTGGAATGCCCTCACCCCCAACATAAGGCGGCCCAAAGGGGGAGAGGCCTGTCCTGAGCCCTGAGCCCCGCCGAAGGGTCGAAGGGGGCTGGGGGTGAGGGTGAGTCCGGGAACCGCTATATAGCGACCCTCAATGATTTGTAACCAAACTAGCGAGCAAGATGCTCGCACTCCCAAATTATACGCGAATAAATGTGGAACTATATCCCAGGTTTAATCAGATTTTTTCCATTCTATTAGTTATGGAGTGGGAAAATTTTTGTTGTGAGGTTTATATCCGGCAATCAAGGGAATCCTGGTATCCCCTGATTGCGCTAACATCCCATTGCACTCCGGTTCTTTGCTGTTACAGGATGTCAAATCCCGCTTCCCCTAATGCGCGATCGTAGATATCGACGGTATGAAGTGCGATCGCCCATTCACGAAGATACTCAAAGTCTAAATCCTCATTCTGAACCTTCAGCATCCAAACCAGATCCCGCCAGAGTTGATCTCCATTGCGATCGCTATCCCGATATTCGATGAGTTTTTGTAGAAAAATATCTTCCAAGGAAGGTACCCACAGCGATCGTTCGGGGTTCAGTTGCACCGTGATCGACTTGCGCCGACTAAATAGGGACTGCCAAAACGATTCATCTTTTAACAGCAACAGATTCACCGCAATATTCGTCTCTTTATGGACTAAGGTAACCCCCGATTGCGCCCGAATCGCTTCTCGCATGGCCGCTTCGGTTACCTTAAAATTGGGTTCAACCGCCTCAAACAATCCCCCCAACTTATCCCGACGCAAATCGACAATCAGCGCGATAAAACTTGGGATCTGGCGGTCGGTTTTCAGCGCATTGGCTAACCCACTTTCCGTCACATAAGGGATTGCCAATTGTTCAAGAATTTTAACCAATTTTAAAATGATTTTAATCGGATCTCCAATAGACACAGCTTTTCTCCTATTTTTTGTGGTTTAGTTTAAGTCAAATCTTCATACAATTTTACCCTATTTCCATCTCAAATAGTCGCTAATTTATTCTATTATTCATCAATAGGCGAGCTGTAAGTTTCGCTAGTGTAATCAAATTAAATGCAAGGGCAGCTTACTAAGAATTTGGACTATCCCTTAATCCGTGGGAGCATCTGGCTCCCTTGGTGTTGTAGAAAGCAAAAGAAGTGGGAGCCTCTGGCTCCCTTAGTGTAGTCGGGCACCAGATGCTCCCACGGATGAATATAGCAGTTCTAAATCAGTTGTGGAATGCCCTCACCCCTTTCTCGTCGGCGGCCCAAAGGGGGAGAGGGGAGCATCCGAGGGCATAAATCATTTAGGATTGCTATAGTCGGATCAGAATGATTTAAACTCGCTTTATACTGCCCCTGCATCCAGAAGTGAATTAGGCTTCAATCACCACCCGCAGGTTGCCACGTTTTTTGGTGACTCGGCAGGCGGTGGTGGTTCCGGACCGCTCAAACTCTAAATCGAGGAGGGTGGAACCGACGCGCAGATTCTGTATGGATAGACATTTGATCGCCTCGGGGAGGGCGGGATCAATAATTCGCAGATAATTTCCTGGCGCATCGGGCACTAGATTCGCCATTGTATGAATGAACTGAAAAATACTGCCACTGGCCCAAGCTTGGGGAGAACAGGCGACAGGATACCGGACAGGTTCATTACCATCACTGCGATCATACCCGCAAAACAGTTCCGGAGGCCGTTGATAGGGCTGCATAATCGTCATATTCAGGATACTTTCGGTCACTTCCAGGGCTTGATCAATGTATCCTTTCGATCGCAATCCCAAAGCAATCAAAGCATTATCGTGAGGCCACACCGACCCGGTATGATATCCCATCGGATTATACGCCGGAGATAAGCGGCTGAGGGTGCGAATTCCCCACCCACTAAACAGATCCGGTGCAAGGAGTCGTTCCGCCACACTTTGAGCCTTTTCTGGGGTAAAAATGCCCAAGTTCAAACAATGGCCGGGATTCGAGGAAATGCCATCGATCAATTTGCCTTCCCCATCCAAGGCTAAGGCGCAGAAATCCAGGTCTGAGACCCAAAAATCCCGGTTGAAACGGGTTTTCAGATTTCGCGCTTCTTCTTCCCAGCGTTCTGCCAAATCCAGGCGTTTTTTCAAGCGGGCGAGTTCGCTAAGACGCTGTTTGGCGGCATAGACATATCCCTGCACTTCACATAAGGCGATCGGGGCGTTGGCTAATTTGCCCTCGCGATCGACAATGCAATCATTGGAGTCTTTCCACCCTTGGTTCACCAATCCGCGATTGGATTTACAGGCGTAGGTGAGATAACCTGTTGCTTCCATTTCGCGGTCAATCCATTCCATTGCCGCGATCGCATTCAACCACAGGCGATCGAGGGTCTCGCGATCGTGAGTCCAAGCATAATATTCCGCATACAGCATCAACCACAGCGGGGTGGCATCCACTGTTCCGTAATAGGGCGTATGGGGAACTTCATTGCATCGCGCCATTTCCCCTAAGCGGATTTCATGCAAAATTTTGCCCGGTTGTTCATCCCGCCATTCATCCGAGGTTTTGCCTTGATATTCGGCCAAAATTTCCAGGGTCGATCGCGCGATCGCCGGGTCTAAAATCAGGGTTTGAGAAGCGGCAATAATCGAGTCTCGTCCAAACAAGGTCGAAAACCAGGGAATTCCTGCCGATAGCGCTTTGCCTTTCCCCCAACTTTGCCTCAGCAAATAAATATCTTGTTCCGCTTGCTCGATCGCCTCATTGATCGCTTTATTATTAGTGCGAATCCGGGTCGCAGAATTGCGCCATTCTTGCTCTTCCATCAAAATCGATGCTTTCGCCTGCATCAGGCTTCCCGGCGTATTTCCCGCAGTTGTATGCCGGTTGTCCGTGAGCAGTTGCAGACGATACCCGAAGACTTGCGTTTCGTGAGAGTCCAATTCTAAGTTCCAAACGGCAGTATATCCGTCCAGATAATCCGGTTGACGATGGACAAAATTGATGCGAGATTCCATCACCGAACCGTCAAGTCCTTTGTAGGCTAACATCAGTTCCTGGGGCGGTTTCATCCCGGAGGAAGTCTGCGATCGCCCGGGGGAGTCTTCTTCTTTCATCAGTTCAGGATTCTCCCCGAATTCCCCTGAACCATTGCCATTGTGTGACCGATTGTCCGGTTGGTCCTGGCGTAAAAGCTGGCCGCGTCCTTCCCGATTAAATCCCCGAATTTCAAACAAGTCTACAAAATCAGCGCCAAAGCTGAGGGTGAGTTGAAATTTCACCGGCTGCGTGTTATAGTTTGTTACCTTGAGTTCTTCAAACAATCCACCATTCAAGATGATATCCCGTTGAATGCCGATCGTCTCTGCCCGAATGCGATCGCCAATCCGGGGATTCGCACACAATACAGACATGGCGAATCCCTTGCGAGCATTGCTACTCAGCAGAATGGGTGCATGACCCTCAATTTGCAGTTCTAAGCGACTTAAAAAGCGGGTATCGTGACAGAACAAACCCATGCTGCCTTGACGTTCGTCCGTCAGCAACCCCGCGATATTGCCGATGGTATCGGTAATTAAAAATAGATCGTCATCTTTGAGGGTGAGAGTCGGTTGGGGATGTTCACTCACCACACTCGGCCATTGGGCGATCGCTGTTGCTTCGGCGGGAACGAATAATTTCCCTTCGATTTCTACGGTATCTGACATAATCCTCAGACTTGCTCGTACACATTAAAAAGGCAGTCGCAGAAATTTAGACTGAGCCAAATGTTTTACGACCGCCTGTTTTATTATAGCTTTCTATTTGAGGATGACCGACCCGAACCGTGGCGGCGGTACAGTCGTCAGAGTTAGAAACCGGGTTTCTTCAGACAATCTGGGGTCATTTCCCACAAATCTATTGCATAAACCCGGTTTCTTGTCTTATCTCTCTGGGTAGATCCGAGGCCATTTCCAACTAGGCAACATTCAGACGACTGAAAACCTTAGCATTTTTGGTAAAGCGTTCCGCCATGATTTGCTGATACACCGCTTCATAACCCTCCGTCATCCGGGTTACGCTGAAGTGGGAGAGGACGCGATCGCGGCAGTCATAACGGTTCAATTCTGCCGCTTTATCAATGGACTCAATGCACTCGTCCACCGTCTGACACAAAAAGCCGGTTTTCCCGTGAGCGATGACTTCCGGTGTCGCCCCCATTTCCATTGCAATCACGGGGGTTCCTGTTGCCATTGATTCAATCATCACTAATCCAAACGGTTCGCGCCAGGTAATCGGGAATAACGTTGCGATCGCGCCCCCCATTAACTCACATTTTTGAGCGTGGTTAGCTTCCCCTAAATATTGGATTTGCTTGCCGTCAATCTGGGGCGCAATCTCCCGCTCAAAAAACTCGCGATCGACGTTATCTACTTTCCCCGCCATCTTTAACTGCCAACCTGAGCGCTTGGCAATCTCGATCGCCAAGTGAGGACCTTTTTCTGGGGACAGTCGGCCTAAGAATGCTAAATACGGGGGAGTTTCCGGTTGCGATCGAAACTCATAAATCCCGGGATCAATGCCGTTATAAACTGTTCCCACGCAATTGAGGCCCAATCGTGGCTCTCTTTGTGCGTTAGAAATGCTCACATAATGTTGATTCCGAGCATGGGTAAATAGCTTTTCATTATCCGGAGTGAAAATCCCATGCAGGGTATGAACCGTCGGGGTTTTCACCAAATTAGCGTAGGAGAGCGCACTTGCCCCAGTATGTGCGTGAATAATATCAAACTCATCCGCTCTTTCGTACAGCTGACTCAGTTGCAGCATTTCATAAATGTTATATTCCTTGACGGTCGGGTCCGTCCGAATTGCTCTGGGATGAACGGATTCTAGTTGGGCTAACGTCACAGAATCCCCGGTGGCAAATAAAGTGACTTCATGTCCTCGGCGAACCAGTTCATCGGTGAGTAAACCTACAACCAATTCTATACCACCATAAGCCGGAGGGGGGACTCGTTCCCATAATGGCGCGACTTGGGCGATCCGCATATAAATCTCTCCTGTTTTAGGGAAAAAAAATTAATGTTCAAAAGGCTGGTCAAGGAATTAAAACCAGCGCCACTTATTCTTTAGCCGCACTTTACATAAAGTGCGATTACTTTGTCAATTGCCCGTCAGTACGGAAAACCGACTGATATCAAGTTCGGTAAGCTCAACTTATCAGAGTCATCGGGTTTAGCTTATCTATCGCGTTTCCCATAGTTATTCGCGGACATTTTTGGAGTGCGAGCATCTTGCTCGCTATTGTTCATTTCGTGCAAGATGCTCCCACTCCTTTAAATATCTGAACCTGATCTGAACCTCATGAGTCCACCGAACCGCTATATGATAAAAGCCCTCAAAACTCACTCGGCCTGTTTCAGTCAGGGAACAATCTGAGTCCGAGTGGCAGAATCCGTCAGGGTAGTTCGGTTTTGCTCACTATAACTCTGGGGTTAGGCTTGCTATCGTAGAACTATAGAAACCGTAAAGATGGACTATCCAAAAGACATAAAACCATGAATAATTTATCGAATCGCGGACATTCCTTCTTTAAAAACGACTCAGAAGACGAAAATAGCCTCTGGGAATATATGCAAGAACTGCATCCCGAGACGATGGCGAAACTGTCGCACCCCTCCAGTGCAGCGGCGGAAATCATGGAACGTAACCTCAAAGGAATGTTAGGAGCTTTGCCTCCGGAACATTTCGGCGTCACTATCACCACCAGTCGGGAAAATCTGGGTCGGATGTTAGCTTCGGCGATGATGAGTGGTTACTTTTTACATAATGCCGAACAGCGACAAGTGTTAGAACAGTCCCTCAAAGCTGGGGCGATCGACTCAAGCGAATCCTAAAAGCGGTAGGGTAGGCGGCGAAATTCATCCCGGTGATCATTCCTTTCGTTTTTCCATCGGGTGTTCACGTCCCACAATATTTTCAATCGCGGCAACCGCCGCCGCCGAACCCGCTAAAATATCCCGTTCTTCTCCGCCGAGATAGAGGCGACCAAAACTGCCCACCGCTTGAACTTGTAAGATATTAATCAACGCGGCTTTTTCGGCTTCATTTGCGGCTAAAGCAGCATAAGCAGCGGGTTCCACTTCCAAAACATACAAGGTTTGACCCGCGAGAAGCATTTGGCCGCGTCGGTTACGATTGATCAGTTGAGTTTGATGGGGATCAACATTGCGGATAATTTGACTCGACACAATGCGCGGTTTGAGGCGATCGCGTTCCTGCACCCCCAGGGCCTCCAAAATCGCTCCTCCTGCGGCCCTCGTTTCCCCTTGCGAACTGGAATGAATTTCCAGTAACCCATAGAGTCTTTCTACAAATTGCACCCCCGGACGCACCGAGGTCGATTTGAGCGCGATATCGGTAATGCGGTTGATTTCAATGCCGGGAGAGATTTCAATCCACAGGGAGGCATCTCCGGGTAGGGGTAAGAACCCCAGGGCCACAGTCCCGATATAGGCGGCGTGTTGGGACTGCAAGTTGTCTAAAAATACATAACTTCGTAGTTCTATCCCCAAGGTTTAAGTCTCCTGTGTTCGGGCAAACAGCCCACTGTGCTGCAACCTTTGAGTGTATCTTATTTTCGGGAACCGTTGATATTTGGAGATGGGGAAAACTGACCGGAGGGGTCAGTAACTCTGACGACATATAGCGGTTCTAAATGAATTTGCGAATGGACGTCGGCGGCCCCCAACCGTCGGCGGCCCAAAGCGGGAGAGGCCTGTCCTGAGCCCTGAGCCCTGAGCCAGTCGAAGGGTCGAAGGGGGACGGGGGTGAGGTGTCAAACTGCTGCAAGACTGGCTATAGAAGGCAAGGCAGTACCTTGTCCTGGGCGGGATGGGTGAATTGGAACTCGTTCTGGATGGTTCAAGATTGTAATGCCGATCGCTCAGGGGGAAAATTCCGGGGAAGTATTTTCCACCTGAGCGATCGCACTTCACTCGCACAGAGTCCCACGAGTTTTGCCGGTGCTCTAACTTGGGTGGTTTGATTTTCCAGTTGTTGACGTTCTAGCCGTCTCGAATCCATCGCCATCTTCGTATAGCGCCGAGACCCTGCGCGATCGATTAATCAATATTGGCGATCGTGAATCCCATCTGGCACTGATAGCGTTCCGGTTGAGCCTCCGAACATTTTGCCATGATATAACCACAACTGAGTTGTCCACCTCGCCACCGGGGTTGACCACTAGCATCCGCAAGTAAACAGCTTTGACAGACTTGCCGGGGAGCAAGCACTTGATTTTCCATTACAATAACCAGCATTCGACACCTCCATTGCGATCGCCGATGCCACTGCATCTATCTTAAGTCAACAGTTCTGACATCCCCTGAAATTTGGGCTAAAGCTTAACGTTTTGTGATATTAGGAACCGTATCTTCCGTTGCATTTTTCCGGATTTTTGGCCCATTTCCAAACTTGCCGCACCCTCGGGTCGCCTTGAGAGTCGCCCAGGACGGGTTTCGGCAAGATTCAGTTTCAGACGGACTGAAAATCGTACTATAATCAATCATCTCAAATCCTGGAATTTTCCCGATCGCCCCCAGTGCCCCTTTTATTTTTGCTTCTGGACTCCCCCATCAAACAGCCCAGTTGATCTAGCCAGTTCCCCAAGATTTGTGATAATTTTGTTTTCTTTGATAGAGGTTCAGCCGTGACTCAGACCAACTTAGACTTCCTAGCAACTACCGATCCAGAGCTTACAGGTTACATCCAGCAAGAATTACAACGCCAACGGGATGGCATCGAACTGATTGCCAGCGAAAACTTTACCTCCCCCGCAGTTTTAGCCGCCCAAGGTTCAGTTCTGACCAACAAATATGCCGAAGGATTGCCGGGTAAGCGCTATTATGGCGGGTGCGAATTTGTCGATAAAATTGAACAACTCGCCATCGATCGCGCCAAACAGCTATTTGGTGCCGCCCATGCCAACGTCCAACCCCATTCCGGCGCTCAGGCCAATTTTGCCGTATTCCTAGCCCTGTTGCAACCTGGGGATACGATCATGGGGATGGACCTCTCTCATGGGGGACATTTAACCCACGGGTCTCCCGTGAACGTTTCGGGGAAATGGTTTAAAGTCGAACATTACGGCGTCAGTCGCGAAACCGAACGCCTCGATTATGACCAAATTCGCGATTTGGCGAAGCAACATCAGCCGAAAATGCTCATTTGCGGCTATTCTGCCTATCCTAGAATCATTGATTTCGAGAAATTCCGGGCGATCGCCGATGAAGTTGGGGCCTATCTGATGGCGGATATCGCCCACATCGCCGGGTTAGTCGCCACGGGACATCATCCCAATCCCATCTCCCACTGCCACGTTGTCACCACCACTACCCACAAAACCCTACGCGGTCCTCGCGGTGGTTTAATCCTCACCCACGACGAGGAATTGGGCAAAAAATTTGATAAAGCTGTCTTCCCCGGCAGCCAAGGCGGACCCTTGGAACACGTCATTGCCGGAAAAGCTGTCGCCTTTGGAGAAGCCCTCAAACCTGAGTTTAAAGCCTATTCGGGCCAAGTCATCGCCAATGCTCAGGCAATGGCGGCTCAATTGCAAAACCGAGGACTGAAACTGGTGAGCGATGGAACGGATAATCATTTGATGCTGGTGGACCTGCGATCGATTGAAATGACGGGTAAACAAGCGGATAAACTGGTGAGCGAAGTGCATATCACCGCGAATAAAAATACTGTCCCCTTCGATCCGCAATCGCCCTTTGTCACCAGTGGATTGCGCTTAGGGTCTCCAGCGATGACCACACGCGGCATGGGAACGAC
>NZ_JAFLQW010000260.1 GCF_017313335.1 Phormidium pseudopriestleyi FRX01
GCGGAAAATACGATAGGGCGCTACATTAACGACCCTCATCATGGTTGGACTACAGTGTAGGCGGTTAAAACCGCTCGTGTGGGCTTTCCACCTCGGTCTGAAGACACGAGGCTACCAGCCCTACCGTGTTTCTCTGGTGTCGGGATGTCATGAGGGGCGATGTCGGAAAGGATAGGACCTGAGACCCTCGCATTGGCTTCAGGATGAGCTTAGAATCGGTAAGAGTGGGAAGCGTGTTAGAGGTGAGGAGTAATCATGACGTTGGCAGAACAACTGGCGCAAGAGTGGCGATCGCGCCTATCCCAGGATTGTCCCGAGCATCCCGCCAGTACCCACGAGAGTATCGTGCAATGGCTGTTGGGGGAGGATCCGGATCGGTTTGAGGCCCTGACGCCAGAAAAGCTAGAAATCATCCGTTCGGCGATGGACTATCGCTATCGGATTTTGCTCAGGGTCATCGGGGTGTCGCCGGAACGAGCTTATACGAATTTAGTCCGCCGGTTGTCTTCGTTGGTGTTGCTGCGCAATAAGATTAAAACCTGGGTGGCGCTGAGTCGCGATCGCCAGCGGACGGTGGTGGATGTGGTCCAGGAAGTGGTCCAGGAACTGTGTGAACGCGATCGCTATATGCAGCAGCAAATTGCCTGGATTGGTCAATCAACCCAAACTTCGCGGGTCAGAAATGCGCTGTTGTTGGCAACGATTGAAGAATATTGCTTGCGTCCGGTTCGGAATCAACCCTTGCTGGCGTATCGGTTTTTTAACTATCTGCGACGGTCCCAGCGTGGGGGGTTGACTCAGGTCCCGGAGGCGGAATTAATTCGGCTGGTTTCTGATGAAATTGGTTCTGATGAGTCGGACAGTTCGATTAGTTTGTTGGATGCTCAGGCGATCGCCAACGCTCAAGATGCGATCGCCTGGGAAGAACAACAACTGTTACGACAAAACGTCCACCAGGAGTTTGCCGAGTATTTGGCGAAAAATGTGGATCCAACGGCAGCAGATTGGTTGCGATTGTATCTTCAAGGTTGCTCCCAAGATGCGATCGCCAAGGCTCTAAATTTACCCGTTAAGCAGGTCTATCGCTTGCGGGAAAAAGTCAGCTACCATGCCATTCGAGTCTTTTCCCTGAAAATCGAACCGGAGTTAGTCGCTAACTGGCTACAAATTAGCTTACAAGACCACGGGTTTGGTCTAACCTCGACGCAGTGGTCACAATTTTATGCAACCCTCCCTCCAGAGCAGCAACAGCTTCTCAACCAACTCAAGCAGGGACAATCCCTAGAGGCGATCGCCCAGAAGCAAGGTCTAAAACATTCTCAAGTGTTAGGAGAATGGACCCAACTTTATTTAGCGGCTCAATCCCTCAGAAATAGCCGTTCGGAACCCGATGGCTGATTAAACATTGTTAACTTTTTCTTCGGAAAAGTGTTACTTTACAAGAAGAATATTAAATCAACTCACCCGGACTACCGCTGTCCCTTGATTTCTGGTGCATTGAATGAGAGTTGAAAGATCGATGAGTGTGACAGCCTTATCCCTAATTTGTTCAACTTTAGCGAATCTTTCTCCTATATTCCTCTGAGGGGTGTGACTTGTCACCCAAGTTAATCACGACAGCGGAATCACTGTAATTGAGGAAATAACTGGGTGCATCTCAATTCGTTGAAAACTTGCCAATTGTACTCAAAATTTGACACAGGGTGCGATTCTTGGCTACCTTGTTGGGAAGTGTGTAGTCCGGCGTGATATTCGGACTTGACTGGTCGGGTGATCAAGCCAGAAAATATGAATAACCCGCCAGCATTTCTTTATCTTGGATAGTCAGGAGTGGGTCCCACCCTGACAACCTTGGGTCGTTGGTGTCACGATTGTGGGTTTTCTTTGTTCTGAACACAACAGCACCGAGTCCTTTCACCAATGCAAACCAAAACCGTCACTAACTGGGCCGCACAAATGGATTCCGAGCAAATCTTCCAGCTAATTGACAACCTATTACCTTTTGAAGCCTGCCTGTATCATGAGGTGTTACCGTTGTCCATTAAAGGGAGCCGCCTCCACCTGGGGATGGTCGATCCCGAAGATTCTGCTGCATTGGAATATGTCCGGCGCATTCTGGGATATATGAGGTGTTCTCTGGTATCAGAGAAGATTTCTACTGAGATCCACCGCTCGATGCTCAGTGCCTACTTAAACTATATGCACACGGGGAAGAAAAAAGCATCGGCTGCACCTCATACCCCAGGGAGTCACGTTCCCGCGCCGCCGATGCCTCCTTTGCCAAATCCCTCCCATGCTTCCTCGGTGGCAGTGCATTCTAGGAACGATTTGCTCCCCCTGCCCCATCCCCATTCCGCTAACAGCGATCGCCCGAGCTTACCCGCACCTCACTCGGCACCGATGTTACCCGGGGCGGCGGTGCCCGTGTTACAAGTGAGTGTCTCCCATCCTCACAGTCCTCTGGATGAACTGGCCAATTTACCCCCCAAGGAGCTTTTACAAGAGTTATTGGGGCGAATTTTAGAAGGGGGTATCGGTCGGCTTTATTTCGATCGCCAATCTGAACATGGACGAATTCTCTGGAGTCAGGATGGGGTGGTGCAGTCGGTAATGGTCGGGTTAGAATTGTCCCTGTTTGGGGGGGTGATGAACGAACTCAAGCTGTTGGGACACTTGCCGTTAATTCCCCTGCAAAAACCGAAACAGGTGGAAATTGAACGGCGCTATAACAAAGAAGATTTATTATTACGCTTGCGGGTAATGCCGGGAACTGAAGGGGAACGGGCGACCTTGCAAGTGTTGCGGGGAGCGGCTTTGAAGTTTTACAAGCATCAGCAGGTGGAGGATTTAAGTCGGGATGCCTTGCGACTGGCGCTGCAACTTCAGCGCAAGGTGGATGAATTGCGCGATCGCGCCAGTAAAATTCCCGATCTAGCTTTAGGGAAGTTAGATGCACTGCCGGCCCTCAACCAGTTAATTCGTCAGGTGGAGGAACAGTTGGCTCAACTCAAGGCCCTGGACGAGCATAAAGAGTAGTTCCGACTGATCCAAATTTCGGGATATCCCCGGATTGGATGTAGGGGCAGTCTATTCACTGCCCCTACATCCGGCTAGTTTTCGCAGAAATAGCCCTTTATGCTAAGACTGCAGCAGGTACAGTCCAACGACCGACTGCTTTGCCAATCACGGCTAACTCTTCTCCCATCAGGCGATCGAAGCGATCGGGGGTGAGGGATTGAGGTCCATCGGAGAGGGCTTTATTCGGCGTCGGGTGGACTTCAATCATCAGAGAATCGGTTCCCGCCGCGATCGCCGCCCGCGCCATCGAAGGAACCTGATCCGACCAACCTGTTCCATGACTGGGATCAATCATAATCGGCAGGTGCGTCAGCTTTCTCAGAACCGGAATCACTGACAAATCCAACGTATTGCGCGTGTACTGCCGGTCAAAAGTCCGGATTCCCCGTTCGCACAAAATCACCCGGGAATTGCCTGCGGCTAAAATATACTCCGCTGCCATCAACCACTCTTCAATGGTGGCCGACATTCCCCGTTTGAGTAACACCGGCTTATCCTGAGCGCCCACTTTCTTTAACAGGGCAAAATTATGCATATTCCGCGCCCCAATTTGGATGACATCGGCGACTTTGCCTAAGATCTCCAAATCTGACGTATCCATCAGTTCGGTAATAATTCCCAACCCCGTCACTTCCCGCGCTGTGGCGAGTAACTCTAACGCACTTTCCCCATGTCCTTGGAACGCATATGGCGAGGTGCGGGGTTTAAATGCACCACCTCGCAAAAACTTGGCCCCCGCCGCTTTGACTCGTCGGGCTGTCTCAACGATCATGTCCTCGTTTTCCACGGAACAGGGTCCTGCTACCACCACGATGGGGTGGGTTTCACCAAAGTGAACGGGTCCATTGGGGGTATTCACCACGACTTCTGAAGCTTCGCCGTGGCGGAATTCCCGACTCACGCGCTTAAAGGGCTGTTCTACCCGCAGGACTTGTTCGATCGCCGGACTCATCTCCTGGAGTTGTTGCAGATCCAAATCTGCCGTATCCCCCACGAGTCCAATCACGACTTTATAGCGACCGACAATTTTTTCCGGGGTTAGACCCCAATTGTCGGTCAATTCTGCATTGAGGCGGTCAATTTCGGCTTCGGGTGTGCCGACCTTCATTACAATGATCATGGTATGTTACCAGGCTTATTTGCTTTTGTACAGACTGATACATTTACGCGACATTTATCCGGCTTACGAAACGGACAATGCCGCGATGGCACTATCACCTTTGAGGGTGACCGTGGCGGTATCCCGCAAAGCTTTTAGAAAAATTCCAAAAGCACCGTTCCAGTCCCTTGGAAGAGTGAAGCCACACTCAGGACAGTGGAACACCTTGGAGCCACCTAACTTGGCATGAACATGACCACAGTGAGTACAGGTTTTGCTGGTGTATTCTTCGGTCACGTCTACAACCGTGGCTCCAGTTATTTCGGCTTGATGTCTTAGGGTTAATTTGAACCGATAATGCGCCCAAGTCAACATTGCTCGCGCCGTCTTGGATTTGATTTTCCGCCTTACCTTGGCAACCATTTGGGAAGTCTCGAAAGTAGGCAGAAAAATCAGTCCATAGTTGCGAGTTAAGTAATGAGCAATTTGCTTGTGTGCTTCATCAATTAAATTGCGGATTTGGGTTCTCAGGCGATGAGCCGCGCAGCTCATCCGTCGCCGCCGCGAACGACTGGGTTCTTTATCAGTTCTGCTGCTTAAATCATCCTGGTGTTGGCATAGTCGAGTAATGCGGCCAATATCCCCTGAA
>NZ_JAFLQW010000119.1 GCF_017313335.1 Phormidium pseudopriestleyi FRX01
CCGCCCCTTCTCCCAAAAAGGCAGAAGCCCTCACCCTCAGTCACTCTCCCACTCTGGGAGAGGGATTTAGGGTGAGGGCGGCTTTCATTGGGATGCTCCCCATTTTTTGGGGGAGTGGGAGCATCTGGCTCTACTATTACAGCAAGAATGATTTAAACGCGCTATAGAGTAATCTCGTCCCGATCGCCTACTCCCCTGATAAATTTATTCTAACTCCTGACTCCCGATTTCTACGCCACTGCTGCCCTGAAGAACTGCACCTGTAAAGTCGGTGCCATTAATATTAGCACTAACCAAAATGGCATCTTGCAAATTCGCCCCACTGAAATTTGCATAACTGAGGTTGCTACTAAACAAATTTGTCTCAATCAAAATGGCATTTTGAAGGTCAGCGGCAGTTAAATTGGCCTCCATCAGATTGGCTTGGCTGAGAATAGCTTGTCTCAAATTGGCCCCAATTAAATCCGCCCCGCGTAAATCTAACCCGGTGAGATCTGCACCACTGAGGTCACAGTTTCGACATTCATTCCCTGTTTGTAGCTGCAAGAGGTGTTCTGGGTTAGCACTCAAGGCAAGATGAGGGAATATCCCCAATTGAATCAATCCGACTGCTGTTACTACTGTGATTCGTTTTAACATGGATTCACCCTGAATAGGAGGGAAACGAACTGACTTTTTCCCTCTAACTTAAATCGGTTTCATTGGGAAAAACCGGATCTTGTGCCAGTTTTTCATGGAGGCGGTTGCGCTTTTCGATCGCATCGGTACAGGTGGGATCAACTTCCAGGGCCACACCGTAGGATCGCGCTGCTTCCGGATAGCGGTGCAATTTTTCCAAACATTCTCCTCGGCGCAACCAAGCCAGGGAGTGGGTGGGTTTCATTTGGATCACCGTATCGTAAGCGGCGATCGCCTGGGGATATTGACCCATTTTACTCAGCACTCGGCCTCGTTTCATCCAAGGTTCATAATGGTTGGGCCAGATGCCGATCGCCTGGTCATAGGCCACAATTGCATCAATATACCGTTGGGCTAAGGAGAGTAAATCCCCCCGTTTCATCCAGGCTTGAGCATCGTTGGGTTTAACTTCGAGCACTTTCGCAAAGGCATCGAGAGCTTCCGGATAGCGTTGGAGTTTTTCCAACACTTCTGAACGCTTCACCCAGGACCGATAAAGAAACATCGGTTCTTGGGTTACTTGTACAACTTTTTCATAAGCAGTCAGGGCTTCTTCATATTTTTGAAGTTGCTCTAAAGCCAGTCCTCGGTGATACCAAGCTTCGGGAAAATTGGGCTGAATTTGAATCGCATTGCTGAGGGCTTGAATGGCATCTTTAGAGCGGCCCAATCCATACAATGCCATGCCCCGACCCAACCAAGCGGTGGATAAATTGGGATTAATTTGAGTGGCTTGGTCAAAGGAGGTTAAGGCAACTTCATACTGCCCCGCATCGGAGAGGGCGATACCTCGATTCATCCAAGCTTCGGGCCAATTGGGATGTAATTCAATGGCTTTATCAAAACAGCCGATCGCCGCTTCTACCCATTGATGTTTGAGGGCGCGGCCTTTATAAAACCAAACTAAGGGATTGCTAGGGGCGAATTGAATCACCCTATCAAAGGAGGCGACGGCTTCGGTATAGCGTTGCAATTTGTCCAAGGCGACTCCGCGATTAAACCAAGATGCGGCATTTTCCGGGACCAGTTGTAGGGTGCGATCGTAAGCGGTGACGGCTTCGGCGTAGCGTTGCAGGAGATCGAGGGCGACCCCTTGATTGAACCAAGCGGCGGGGTTTTGCGGGTCCAGGGTAAGGGCTTGTTCCAAGGATGTTAAGGCTTGTTCTGGGCGATCGAGGGCCAGGAAAGTGAGACCTCGGTAATACCATCCGCTGGAGAGTTTGGGTTTGAGTTTGACAACTTTATTAAAGGCAGTAACGGCGGATTTGTATTGTTGAAGTTCTAAGAGCGATCGCCCCCGGAAATACCAGGCTTCATATTGATTGCTATTAATTTGAATGCTTTGATCAAAGGATGCCAAGGCTTCCTGATATCTGCTTAAGTGAAAGAGACACCGACCTCTGAAGGTCCAGCCCCAATAGTCATCGGGGTTGACTTGAATCGCCCCATCATAACCGGCGATCGCCTCTTCATAGCGATGTAAATTCATCAGGGCCGTGCCGCGTTTCAGCAAAGCCCGATGCATGGTGGGCTTTTTTTGAATGGCTTTGTCATAAAAGGCGACTGCCCCGGCATAATTTTTTTGTTCATACAGTCGGTTCCCTCGTTCATAGTCAGAACCCGCCCCCAGTAAGTGGTTGACCCAGGACCACACCGGGGCAATCGGTCTCGCCGTCGGTGAACTTTCCGGGGGCGATGGAGGTGGGGTTAACCCTTCGGGGGGCTGCAATTCGTCAAATTGGGTCATAATTAACGAGGGCTGGAAACAGGGTTTAAATTTCTACCTAAAGTTTCTTAAACTTACTCATTTTTTATGCTAACATAAGGTTATGCGTAAGTTTTGGATAACCTCAGCCGCAAAAATCTCGGCAAGAGGCTCACTATCTACATTGTTGGGTGCTCGTCTTTATAATAGCCGAAGTCAACCGAACACAAAGATTGTTGAGGAGTTAAAAAAAGTCAGTGAAGAGCTTTAAGACCAAGCTAGACTTAAATAACCGACAACGAACGCTCATGGCCAAACACGCCGGGGTCGCTCGACACGCTTGGAATTGGGGACTCGCGAACTGTAAGGAAACATATCTTGCTGGAGGTAAACTCCC
>NZ_JAFLQW010000324.1 GCF_017313335.1 Phormidium pseudopriestleyi FRX01
AGGGTTTGGAGACCAAAACCCTACATCACCGGAAAGGGTTTGGAGACCAAAACCCTACATCACCGGAAAGGGTTTGGAGACCAAAACCCTACATGAAACAACGATTGAGCGTCATTAAATTTACCACCTTGACAGGGCTACTATAGCAATCCTGCAACTGCACCTCATGAGGTGCTATAGCCAGTCTTGCAGCAGTTTGACACCTCACCCCCGTCCCCCTTCGACCCCCTTCGACCCTTCGACTGGCTCAGGGCTCAGGACAGGCTTCGACCCTTCGACCCTTCGACCCTTCGACCCTTCGACTGGCTCAGGGCTCAGGGCTCAGGGCTCAGGGCTCAGGACAGGCCTCTCCCGCTTTGGGCCGCCGACGAGAAAGGGGTGAGGGTCCATTCGCCTAATCATTTAGAACCGCTATATTAGGACATCGGGCCACAATCCAACTCACAATCTAACCCCCATAAAACAAGTCCATGTTAGATAACCTCGACCTCAAACTTTCCCTGGATAAAAAGACGTATCACGAACAGATCGAAGCCTTGATGCAGCAGATCCGACAGCTACAACAAGCCTGTTGGGAAAAAAAACTAACCTCTATCTTCGTGTTAGAAGGTTGGACTGCTGCGGGGAAAGGGTCTCTGGTCAAAAAAATGGTGGGTTATATGGACCCCCGGGGATTTCAAGTTCATCCGATATGGCCCCCCAGTGAAGAAGCGCGACAGTACCATTTTCTGTGGCGGTTTTGGCAGAAATTGCCAGCGCGGGGGAGTATCGGAATTTTTTATCACAGTTGGTACATTCGGATGTTAGAAGATCGGTTATTTGGCCGGATCACCGATGCCGAAGTCCCCACCGTGATTCGACAAATCAATGCCTTTGAGCGGCAGATGGTGGATGATGGGGTGGCGATCGCCAAATTCTGGATTCACATCAGCGAAAAAGAACTGAAGCGACGGCTGAAAAAATCTGCGGCAGACCCCCTCACCGCTTGGCGAGTTCGTCCCGAAGATTGGCAGCAAGCGAAAAAATACGACACCTACAGCGCCTTAGCGGAAGACATGGTGATTCAAACCAGTACCGGACCCGCGCCCTGGACCCTCGTCGAAGGCGACAATCCCCAATGGGCACGGGTGAAAGTGTTGGCAAAAATGGCAACCACCCTCACCGAAGCCCTCGATCGCCTCCATTATCAGCTACCTGTGCCGGTTTTGCCCGCCCAAGAACAACTCCAACCCACGGAACCGGATTTTCTCTCTCAAATCGATCTAAGTGTGAGCTTAGATAAAAAGGATTATAAAAAACAGCTCCGCAAAGAACAAGTTGAACTCACGAAACTGCAACTTGAGATTCATGCACAAGAAATCCCTGTCCTTGCCTTATTTGAAGGATGGGACGCTGCTGGAAAAGGGGGAGCCATCAAACGGTTAACCGATGTCCTCGACCCCCGGAGTTATGCCGTGAATGCCTTTGCGGCCCCCAGCACCGAAGAATTAGCCCATCATTACCTCTGGCGGTTCTGGCGACGATTACCGCCCCCTGGAACCATTGGCATTTTCGATCGCAGTTGGTATGGTCGAGTTTTAGTTGAACGTATCGAAGGATTTGCCAGCGAACCGGAATGGCGCCGAGCTTATCGAGAAATCAATGAATTTGAAGAACAACTCACCAGTGCCGGTTATGCCGTTGTCAAATTTTGGCTTCATATTAGCCCGGAAGAACAACTAAACCGATTCAACGAGCGCAGCAATAATCAGTTTAAGGAACATAAGCTCACCGATGAAGACTGGCGCAATCACGAGCAGTGGTCGCTCTATAATGTAGCGGTGAATCAGATGATTCAGCGGACCAGTACCCCCTCGGCACCTTGGACTGTGATTCCGGGGAATGATAAATATTATGCCCGAGTGAAAGTGATCCAAACGGTGATTCAGGCGATCGAGACTGAAATCAAACGTCGCAAATAATCGGAGGCGATCGCCCAGGGTGATGGGAGCCACCTCGGGTCCCCCTGCTTATGAATAAGAGGGGGACCCGAGGTGGAGCAGACTGGGTTTAATAGAGGGTCCCGAGGGTCATCTGTGGGGAAAAACCTGGACTGCCTTGGGCGATCGCCTCACCATACTGCTGCATCGCCCCTTCTACATCATTAAAACTGCGAAATTCGGCACCATCGTAAGTCGCCCCCGAGAAATTGGCATCCCGCAGATCCGCATCCGTAAAATCCGTCCGGGTCAAATTCGTAGAATTTAACCGAGCTTGATTTAATAACGCTGAACTTAAATCCGCCCCGGTTAAGTTCGCTCCCGTTAAATTAACCCCGCGCAGCTTGGCATCAGTAAAATTTGTAAACCTCAGATTCGCCCCGGCGAGATTGGCACCACTCAGCTTTGCCTCACTCAAATTCACCCCATCGAGATCAACCCCAGTCAAGTCCACCCCATTCAAAAAAGCGCCACTCAGATTCACCCCCGTCAATTGCACCCCGTCTAGGATGGCACCGCTCAAGCGCGCACCACTGAGATTGGCCCATTTCAAATTGGCCCCAGTTAGGTTCGCACCGCGCAGATTCACCCCTTGAAGATTTGCCCCACATAAATTGGCCTCTTGCAAATCTGCCCCTCGCAGATTTGCACTGCTCAGATTTGCCCCACTCAATTTGGCCTGATTCAACTGGGCCTTGACCAGAAAGGAACCCTGGAGATCCGCTTTCGTCAGATTGGCCTCGGTTAATCGGGCGTCACTAAGTTTGGCAAAATTAAGATTAGATCGATTGAGGGCAGCGCGAGTTAGATTGGATTTAGTTAAAAACGAGCGAGCAAAATTCACGCCTTCGAGATAGGCACCCGTGAGGTTAACCCCAATCAGGGTCACCCCCACCAATTGAGCTCCGCGCAAGTCTAAACCCGAAAAGTCTCTAATTCCCTGGTCGTAAAGGGTCAGCCAATGATTAATATTCATTATGGATGCTACTTGTATCAACCCAGCACTTTGGAGGAACTGAGGATTTCAATTTTAATTGCTCAACTTCTATCAAGTATGGCGCGGTATCGAAGGATAAATCGAGGATTTTTTATTAATCTTTGTAACGCTTGAAGCCATCGATTGGATTATTCTTAATGAGTTTAGAGAAAACAACGAATGAAGTCGGTTACCCATTCAGGATAACCCGGCAATGGGTCTGAAGCTCTGCCGCAAAGGCCAGAACTGGCATCCGCAAGACGGCTTTCTCCCCGGTTTAAATTCAATCTTACTGCCGTTGACCTTCTGAAAATTTTAAGAAATTCATAGATTTGTCAACAAAAATGTAACAAACCAGAATACCTCCGAATAAATACTTAAATTTATCGGCGATCGCCAGAGTTTCCCCAGAGTTTCCCCAGAGTTTCCCCAGAGTTTCCCCAGAGTTCATTGTTTTTACTGAACTACAGCCGTAGGAGCAGACAGAAGATGATTCGATCGCCCTTTAACTTGCACCTTGAGGACATCCAGCAATGATTCTAGCCATAACCCAGCTTCTCCTGTGGGTGGTTGTCGCCCTTCTCATCTGGTATGTCCTCCTCCAGCTTATTCCTCGGGAATACCTAACCTGGCTTGGGGGCGCAATCCTCTTAAGTATTATCGTCTTAGCATTCTTCTTTCCCACGGAACAGGGGGTTGCCACCTTGTGGTACATTCTCTCATTTCCCCTGCGACCATTAGGATTATGCATCGTCCTATTATGCGCGGCTACCCGGCGGCTGCTAATAAATCGACTGTATCTAGTTGGTGCCGCCCTAGTTATCTTGGTTCTGTGTAGCGTTCCTTGGCTGGCTCAACACTATCAATATTGGCTAATTCGCTCTAATTTCCCGATCGCCTCAGTTTGTCCAGCCCAGGGAAACCCCAATCTCGTCCCCGTTGTAAGCCGTCCCGAAGGCATCGTCCTCTTATCCTCGGGCATTTCCCAGCCTTCTTTGCCCTATCAACCCGAATTGATAGAAACAAATATGAGCGATCTGATAGTCACCACCGTTCGTCAGTACCAACTCCAGCAACAGGTGGGCCACTCCCCAAGGGTAATTGTCGCCGCCCGACCCCAACCCTTTCCCTGGCAAGGGGTGAGCGCCCCTTGGTATTCGGTCAACTCCACAGATATCCTCGAATCGGACATCATTAGAAATCTGTTAATCGTCCAAGGCGTCTCTCCTACTCATATTTTTGTTTTAAATAAGGTCGAAAATGTCCGGCAAAGTGCCGAAGCCGTTGCAGAACTCCTCCCTCGACTGGCTAACCGCAATCCTCGGGTGATCGTCGTCACCTCGGTTTTGCACTTACCCAGGGCCAGCCTAGCCTTTCAACGCCTTGATCTGGACGTGATTCCGCGATCGCCCAGTTTGTATCCAGAAATCTGCGCCTTAGAACAACTTCGCACAGGCATTTATGACATCATCCCCAATGCCACCAGCTTGGCCCTCACCAGCCGAGTCGTTGAGGAATTCTACACCTTGATGTACTATTTCCTACGCAGTTGGGTCGAACCTTGTACTCGCTGTAATGCCAACTAATATTGGGAGGATAACTACTCCCCATCCTCCTCTAGTCTCCCCATCCCCCCGATCGCCCTCTACACTAAAAGAGGGGTAAAAACATATCAATTTGACATGGCTCGCTCAAAACTTCAAAAACTGGCCTCTTATATGCGTCCCCACTGGCGGAATGCCTTGGTGGGGGTTGTGGCTCTATTTCTCGTCAATGCTGTGGGGGTGTACATTCCCCTGCTGATTCGCAATGCAGTGGATGAACTCGGAGTCACCTTTAGCTTCGATCGCATTCTGTACTTTGTAGGCATCATCTTGGTACTGGCATCCCTGATGTGGGTGATTCGCGTCGTCTCCCGGATGTATCTGTTTGGGGTGGGACGTCAGGTGGAGTTTGACCTCAAACAAGGCATTTTTCAGCACGTCCTCACCCTGGAACCGGCCTATTTTGCCCTGAACCCACCGGGAGATTTGATTAATCGCGCCACCTCGGATGTGGACAATATCCGGCGTCTGCTGGGATTTGCGGTGTTGAGTTTGGTGAATACAATTTTTGCTTATGGATTGACCCTGCCGGTGATGTTGGCGATTAATGTCAAGTTGACCGTATGGGCTGTGGCGGTTTATCCGTTTATGCTGATCATCGTGCAGTTATTTAGCGATCGCCTCCGCACTCAGCAACTCGAAGTCCAAGAGCAACTCTCGGGACTCAGTGACTTGATTCAAGAGGATATGAGCGGAATTTCCTTAATTAAAATTTATGCTCAGGAGGAAAACGAACGCCTTGCTTTCCGCAACCTGAATCAACAATATTTACGAGCCAATCTCAAATTAGCGCAAACCCGGAGTTTTCTGTTTCCGGTCCTAGGGGGATTAGCCAGTTTGAGTTTACTGGTTTTACTGACGTTTGGTGCCGGGGCGATCGCTGATGGAGAAATTACCATTGGGGATTTTATCGCCCTGTTATTGTATGTCGAACGTCTGGTGTTTCCCACTGCCCTCCTGGGATTTACTATTACAGCGTATCAACGGGGAGAAGTGAGTCTCGATCGCATCGAGTCCATTTTTGAAGCGAAACCGAAAATCCAAGATACACCGGAGGCGATCGCGCTCACCGAACCCGCTCAAGGTCATCTGAGAGCAAATCACCTCACTTACAGCTATCCCGAGGCCAAAACTCCAGCCCTGAATGCTTTGAGCTTTGAGATTACGTCCGGTGAGACAGTGGCGATCGTCGGTCCCATTGGTTCCGGGAAATCCACCCTCGCCAATGCCATCCCCCGTTTACTGGATATTGGTTCTGGACAACTTTATCTCGATGGCGAAGATATCACCACCCTCAAATTAGAAACCCTGCGAGGAAATCTCGCTTATGTTCCCCAGGAAAGTTTTTTGTTCACCACATCCATCCGGAACAACATCCGCTATGGAAAACCCCTCGCAGAGGACCCGGAAATCATCGCCACCGCCAAACAAGCTCAAATTCACCCGGAAATTCTCAATTTTCCTCAACAGTACGAGACAATGGTGGGGGAACGGGGAATTACCCTTTCCGGAGGACAGCGCCAGCGCATGGCCCTCGCCAGAGCGTTGCTAATGGATGCGCCGGTGCTGATTTTAGATGATGCCCTCTCTAGTGTGGATAATCAGACGGCAACAGATATTCTCAAAAATCTGTCTTCGGGGACACAGCGCAAAACGGTGTTGTTTATCTCGCACCAAATGTCTGCTGCTGCCTCTGCCGATCGCATTTTTGTCATGGATAGCGGGGCGATCGTTCAAATCGGCACTCACACTCAATTAGTCGAACAACCGGGTTTGTATCAGCAACTCTGGAATCAGCAAAAGCTAGAGGCACTCTTGCACTAAGCTGGGAAAGCAGTCACAATAAAGCCTTGAGACCCGCCTCTTGAAGCATGACTATAGCCCTGAATGCTTCTAATTTCTCCCGGGGATCGGCGTTCTGATTCCCCTTCAGTCCAGATTCCCTAGGACTTAGGTCTGGATATTCTTTGCAGTTCTTTTGGAATGAATTAACATGGAAACGGAAAAATTTATCACTATTGATGACGAAACGATTTCACTGCGGCAAGCCCTGGGGTATCTGCGGACCAGTGGCGACCTCCAACAGTTTATCATGAAGATTCTGCGCCAGCACATCATCGAACAAGAGTTGCAAAGTCAGTCAGATCTAGAAATTGATGCCTCCCTCTTAGAACAAGCGATTATCAACTTTCGCCTCCAAAATCAACTGGTGCAATCAGACAAATTTGACCAATGGTTACAAAGTCAAAGCCTAACTTATACGACCTTTCGCAATCAATTCGCCGCTGGGTTAAAAATGGAGGAAATCAAAACTAAAGTCACCGCTGAACAAATCGAAGACTATTTTCAAAAGAATCAGCAATCCTTTGAGCAGGTTGTTCTCTCGCGAATTGTGGTAGAACAATTTGATAAAGCGGTAGAACTAAAAACTCAAATTAAACAAGCTGGGGCGAGTTTTGAAGCCTTAGCCAAAGAGCATTCCATCGCCGGAGAAAAAGCTTATAATGGCATGATGGGAGCGATTTTGTTAAGTCAACTTCCCCCCGCCATTCGGGATGCGATTTCCACAGCTCAACCCGGAGATATTGTCGGTCCGATGGAATTGGAAGGTCGCTACAGCTTATTGCGCCTAGAACAACGGATTCCTGCCACCCTAGAGGGACAACTCAAACGTCAGCTTCAAGAGCAATTATTTGAGCAGTGGTGGCAAGGCAAACTCCAAAATAAAAACGTCAAGTTGCAGGTTGAATAACTGAGTAACTAGGACTGGGTAACGTTTTAGTTCCCCAGGACAAGAAACCGGGTTTCTCACCAAAATGTAGGCTAATCGCCCGAACTTTTGTCAAGAAACCCGGTTTCTGTTGCCTTTACCGTGACTTACCCGGTTCGAGAGTGAAACACTCCCATTCCTGTATTTAAATTGACGTCTTTCTCCCCCTTCCCCGCAAAGACATTCATTCCTTATACCTCCCTCTCCTCTTAGGGGAGGGCCGGGGAGGGGTGGTTCGGGGGCTGGGGGGTTAGGTCTCTTTTCAAAACTGAGATACACCCTACAAATACACCTTGACAGGGCTAGTTAATGGCCCAGTCAAAGACCGAGAACATTATTTTTGTTTAATCACCAATAGGGTGATATCATCATAAACCTTTTGAGTGCCAATATAGCCCATTACATCATCAATAATTCTTTCTCGCATCTCATGGGCGCTTAAATTCCAGGAAGCGCTCACCACTTCACAAAGGCGCTCTAATCCATACTGAACCCCATTGATATCTTCCGCTTCGGTAATCCCATCGGTATAAAGCACCACCCCATCTCCGGGATTCAACTGAATCTCAGTGTAATTCAAAAACTCTCCAATATCCGGCTCAAGACCAACATACAAGCCTAAATCTAGAGTATCAATTCGTTCAATTCCACCCCCATTCCGAACGATGATCGCCTCTTCATGTTGTCCACTAATTTTCAAGTTTCCCTGATGATAGTCTAGAATCGCCAAAGTCATATTTTTATCGATATTCATCCGCTCGATATTCTTATAAATGGCGCGGTTAATAATTTCCAAAAAGCGAATCGGGTCATTTTCCTCACTTTCCAATAAGGTGCGAACCGCCATCTGCGCCATAATCATCAGCATTCCACTTTCTAACCCATGTCCGGTAACATCTCCAATTGCAAATTTTACGCCGCCTTCGTGAGGCAGTACATCATAATAATCGCCGCCGACTTCATCCGCAGGTTCCATAAAACCGGCAATTTCTAAATCGGGAATTTGCTGCAATTCACGCTCTTTCGGCAATACCATTTTTTGCAGCTTGCGAGTGACATCCAGTTCTGCACTCATGCGAAGGTTTTCGGCTTCCAGGCGTTCGTTTAGTAAGGTAATTTCCTGATTAGCTTCGGCGAGTTGGGCGGTACGTTCTTTAACTTTGGTTTCTAGGTTTTGATAGAGTTGGGCATTTTCAATGGAGATGGCAGCTTGGGCGGAAACAACGTTTAAGAGTTCCAAGCGATCGGGGGTAAATGCTCCAGGAGTCAGATTATTTTCTAGGTAAAGGATGCCGACTAGGATACCCCGATTGATAATAGGGCTACATAAAACTGATTTGGGTTGCTGCTTTATAATGTAGGCATCTGTCGCAAACATTTCGGAGGTTGTGGCATCACTTAAAACCAGGGATTGTTGAGTGCGGGCCACATATTGAATGATAGATTGGGGGAGTTGTTGGCTTTGATGAATAGGGATTGCTTGCAAGACTTCAATTTCGCTATTCATAGTCCCCGACCCTTCTATCATGAGTTGCTGATTATCCGATAAAATTAAAAATCCTCGTTGCGCTCCCGCATTTTCCAGGGTAATATTGATTAACTGAGTCAGGAGTTTATCGAGATTAATTTCGCTGGCGATCGCCTGGGATGCTTTCATGATGGTGGCGAAATCTAGGACTTCCCCCCCTTGGCTATCGGTAGTAGTTACAGTAATTGTGGTTTGCATTTCCCCGGATGCCTTGCGCGATCGCTTGCCGAGAATGTTGGGATACTGTTTCACCAACTGTGCCACCTTCCGCTTCGCCCCCCAAAGCTGATACTTATAGTGAGATTTCTTCAGATAAACAGCAGCAAAATCTTCTTTTCCTTTGTTCCACCAAAACTTACCGGCGAGTTCATGGGCAATGGCTTCATGGTGAATAAACTCCTGTTCACTCGCCTCGGCGATCGCGCGATCGTAGAGTTCCATCGCCTCTAAATCCTGTCCTGAAATTCGAGCAATTTCTGCCGCGACTAAGAGGAACTTATGATGGAAAGTTTCTGGGCAATTTTCAGCCCAAATTTTCATCTGGGTTTGGTTCGCTTCAAGTTGTTGCCAATAGGCGACTAATTCAACACTGGATGCTGTCGGATAGAGGGCGGCTAAAGTTAATGAGTGATAAAAATTATAGTCTCCTCCAATTATATTCCCAGTAATAGTAGGAATGAGGTTAGCTATATCCGGGGCTAAATTTATCGCTTCGGTGAACGCTCCATATAAATAGAGAATGGCAAATTTGACAATTTTATAGTAACAAATTCCCTGCCAACTTTGATGTTCTTGGCAACTTGATAAATAGGCCGATTCTGAAATTTCATCGGCCTCAAAGGTGAATTCATTGGCTGTACTGCCCAATAGGTTGGCACTACCTATTTTAAAGCCTAAAATATTATCAGTAGCCCATTGATTTTGGGTTTCTTGAGTCACTGCCAAAAAATTACTGACTTCGGTCCAGGCTTGGGGGAGATGAGTACCTCGACAAAATAACCGAATTGCTTGAAACTGAAGAATATAGCCAATATATTGAAATTCTCCCGAGAGCCATCCCGCTTTATAGCCTTCGGTCAGAATTGGGTCTGAGGCTTTTAAGGGTTTAACCCACGGATAAATCAATCCTCCCACAACGGTGTAATTCTTACAGTTTAAAGGTAGATAATTAAACTGTTCAGAAAGTTCTAATGCTAAACTTCCAAATTCATAGCCTAATTGATAATTCCCAAAGCAGCACATTAAAAAGCCATAGGTAGAGTACCCCTGGGCTGACTCCTGAGAATGACCATATTTGAGAGAAGTTTGAACAATTTTAGCAACGACAATTGGATATAAATCCAAGTTGATAATATAAGTAACGGCAAGAAGATTCACCAGTAATTGAATGGCGATAATTTTCTCTGAATCTGTTAAATGAGGTTCGTGAATCAGGGAGGCAATTTCTCGGTCCCTGAGATCCTGCTCAACCGTGGCAATTTCCGCCATCAATGCCGATTGAAAATCGGTCTGGGGTAAATCAATCCCCAAGATTTGCAAGGCTTTGCGCCCCGCTTCAATCCCTTCAGCATATTTGAATTGCAAGGTGTACTGCACGATCGCCAGGTTGTAGATTTCGGCTTTTTCCAAATCCGTATGCGATCGCGCCAGGACCAGGGTAATTAATTCCTCAGCCGCCTCAAAATTGCCATTAAGATACTCGACTTCTGCCCATTGCTTATGCAGGGATAACGCTAGATCATAGTATTCTATCCAAAAATCTCCAGTTAAATAACTGATTCCGAACTGTAAATATTGCCAAGCGGCTCCATAAGCTGTTGATTCTTTGGCTTTTTCCCCGGCAGATAAATTTAAGTCAGCTAACTTGATTCTTTCTTCGGAGTCGGTTATCAAATCTTGACCCATATTCAAATGGTCAATGATTTCAAATAAATTTCCTCCCGCTGTACTTTTTGAAGTATTTTGGAGTAAAGCTCGCCCAATTGCCAAATGCACAGCCCGTTGTTTCTCAGGGTCTAGGAGGGTATAAGCCGCTTGCTGAATGCGATCGTGAACAAAGCTGTAAACGTTGGATAAATGGCTCGATTCGGTCCCAGATTCAAGCCCCTTAAACTCTGCATTTTGGGTAAAAATTAGCCCTAACTGTACGGCATCAAACAAGTGATTGGCAATTTTTTCGGGGGTACTGTCATCCAAGAGGGAGAGGGTTGACAACTCAAATTGATTCCCAATACAAGCCGCCAATTTGATAAATTTCTGAGCGGTTTCTGGCAGAGATTGAATTTTGAGAACCATCAATTCAACTACATTATCGGTAATTTTGGCCGATTTTATTTCGTTGAGGTCCCACTGCCAGCGGCGATCGCGCATCTCAAAGGTTAGGAGATGATCACCATAGAGTTTTTCCAGAAACTCATTAATAAAAAAGGGGTTGCCATTAGTTTTTTGGAATACTAATTCGGCTAAGGCTAAAATTGCTTCCCTATCGGTTTTGAGCGCGTCGGCAATTAATTCGCTAATCTCTGATAACCCTAAAGGAGCCAATAAAATCTGATTGACCGTTGCTCCAAGGGCGCGAATTTCTGATAAGGTCAACATCAGAGGATCAGTGGGGCTGACTTCCTTATCGCGGTAACAGCCAATTAAGAGGAAGTATTGGCTATCTGCTCGCGTCATGAGCTGGTGGATGATTTTTAAGGAGGCAGCATCTGCCCATTGTAAATCATCTAAAAAAATGATGAGAGGATGTTCTTTCCGGGTAAAAACTTTGATGAAATTTTGAAAAACGAGGTTAAATCGATTTTGGGATTCTCCAGGAGGCAAGGGGCTAACCGGAGGCTGTTCACCGATAATCAGTTCCAATTCCCCAATCAAATCCACCATAATCTGTGCATTAACCCCTAATGCCTCGACTAATTGCGATCGCCATTGTTCGATTTGTTCAGGAGTTTCCGTCAAGAGTTGGCGAATTAGAGTAGCAAAAGCCTGGGCGATCGCCCCATAAGGAATATTTTGCTGGAGTTGGTCAAATTTACCTGAAATGAAGTATCCGCGCTTTTGGGTTAAGGGTTTATAAATTTCCCGAACTAACGCAGATTTGCCAATTCCTGAATACCCAGAAATTAGCATCATTTCTTTTCCCCCATTCAACTCGGAGGTATTCAGGCGATCGCCTGCTTGTAGCAATGCCTCAATCTCTGCCTCTCTGCCATAGAGTTTTTGGGAAATTTGAAACCGGCTGGAAATATCATTTTCCCCTAGGCTAAACGGTTGAATAGTCCCGCTTTCTTGCAATTGATTGAAACAGTTTTGCAAATCAAACTGGATACCCCAGGCACTTTGATATCGGTCCTCCGCAGTTTTAGCTAAGAGTTTCATGACAATATCTGAGACTGCCTCGGGAATTTCTGGATTAATCTCCCGAGGAGAAGAGGGCTGCTTGGCGATATGACAATAGACTAACTCCAACGCATCATGAGTCGGAAACGGGAGTTGTTGGGTGAGTAATTCATAAAAAGTTACACCCAGAGAATAAAAATCGGTGCGATAATCGAGCGCCCGATTCATTCGTCCCGTTTGTTCAGGGGACATATAAGCTAAAGTCCCTTCGATAACATTGGGGTTTTTAAAAGCTGGATTTTCTCGGGAAAATACGGTGGAAATCCCAAAATCAATAATTTTGGCTTGTTCGGTTTCGCGATTGTAAACGATATTAAAGGGATTCAGGTCTTTATGAATAATATTGGCTTGATGAATTTCCCCTAAAGTTTGAGTCACCTGAATGGCAATGGATAAAAAAATCTGCAAATTCACAAGATTTTCTTGAATAAGTACCCTTAAACTTTCTCCTCCAAAGTCTTCGGAAATAATTAACCAATGATTTTGATAGTTTTCCAAGGAGTAAGATTTGACAACCCCAGAAATACCTAATAATTTTTGGGTGATTTCATATTCCAGCTTATAGCGGGCAATTTGCTCTAAACTGGGACATTCTCCTTTCAAAACTTTAATAATGACCGAGTGATTATCTAAATTTTTAATTCTTCAATATACAACTGAATTATCACTCTCATAAATCACAAAAAAATGAGTATAATATGAAATGTTAAGCCTGATGATAATGGGAGTATCAAAGGGGGTACAAATCAGATCGGCTATATGGATGAATAAACCAGGTTCTCGATGAGAGCTTTGCCGTTTTTTCTTACAAAATCCTTTAAAAAATTTCTATCATCGGTCACAAAACAGTTAGAAACAACTGCTAACTCTTCGGTTCAGGTTGGGGTTCTTTTTTCGGATAAACCCAATTTTCAAACAAATCCTGAATCAGTGCTTTATTCTTCGGGGACTGCTGATTTAAAATTTCGGCGTAATCATCCCGCATTTCGATACAATAACTGGCGTTCCTTGTTTCCAAAGTCGGCAACCAGGCGGTATGAATTGTAAACCCTACATTAAATTGAGGATGCCACAGCTTGTATTGTGGACCACTTTTTAAGTTAGCTGCATCAAAAATCCACAGTTCATTGCCGTTGTTTTCTTCTGTGCCATCCCCGTAATGGACCACACAGAGAATGTAACCCTCGGTTGAACCTTCGGTTCCACTCCGAGGAATAAATTGTGGGGAAACAACCCAATGACCCTCGGGAAATTGATATCCATCGGGAATGCTTAAACGGTTTTGCTCTTCGGTCACGCTATCCAAAGGGGCGATATGAAGTCGCAATAAGGTTGAAGGTTTACCTTTGTTGGTGATATCGTCTAATGATTCCAGTCCGATCTCTCGATATTTGTAGTCTTTATACAACCCTTCGATATGGGGGGTTTTTAGATCAGCCCAGCATCCCAAACAACTCCAATAAATATCTTCTAAACGGTCTGGAAAAGGGCGTTCACGGTAGGCGTAGATGGCAGCACCCCAAGTATAATCTTCATGCATCAAGAGATCTTGATTTTTGCGGATGAATTCTCCAGTTTTGCCGTTAATGACGTGACATCCCAGTTTGCTGATATCCATCGGTCCGGAGATCGCGCCGTAGAGACGGGGTGTTCCAGACAATGCCAACGGTACATTTTCATCATCAAAATCAAACTCTGTCAACCATTCTGCAGCATCCCAGCCACAAACATGAGCAAAGTGTAGGGTAATATAATCGTCAGGATTTCGATAATCGACTAGGAAATGTGCTGCTTCACCAGGAATTGTTACTTTCTTGGCATTAACAGTCTTCTTGTTTGGTAGAAGTTCCCGCCGATCAATAATGTAAATATCATTATCTCTTAATTGCGGTTGAACGAATAAATATCTAAATATTTTTTCTATATATTTAAACTTTTTTTCTTGAAGAGTTGGTAAAATTTCACCTATAGATACTTTAAAAGCTGTATCTACTAATACAATATAATTTTCTGTTAATCCCATTTGATGAGTGCTTTGTTGAATTTTAATACTGCTATCATTATGTATTATTTTCCATTTTTTTAGCTGGTCTGAACCATTCCATCCTATAAGATAAACAAAATCATTTTCAATAATGATTTTATCAAAAAAATGCTTTTTTAATGAAATAATTAGGTTGTTTTTAATTTTCTTAATTTGCTTGAAAAATTTCTCTATATTTGGTATTTTTCGGAAATTATTTTTAAAGAAAAATGTAATAGATTCAACAGAAAATTTTAGTTGCTTATACCAATACCGAGGAAAAGCTATTTTTGTTTTTAATAGATAACCTAAAGGAAAAAATTGGGACAATACATTAGACAGCGATCGCCCCACATTGACGGTAAACATTTCGTGGGTATAAGGGTCGAAAACAGGATGGGCTGAACTTTGAATGGTTTTAAAGGGAGTAGTGGGTTTAAAAAATAGCTTTCCAACTTTGTTCACCTCTTTCCACTCAGAATTTTTCCCCACTGGCGTAATAGTTTCCAGGGTTTTGGGGTCAATTTCGTAGGGACGGCCCACATCCCAAGTCACCAGTAACCGTTCATGTTCTGCCTCAGAAAATTTCAGAGGGAGAAAAGCCGTATTCAGTTGATTTCTGGTTCCCAGGGGTCCGGAAACTCGGGTAATTCCTAGATTTTTAAATCTCAAATCTGTGGATTTTGAATTTCCATCCGAACCCTGGTATTTTTCGCAGTGATTCGTGGCGACATCAGCGTAGTAGCAGGGAGTTTTTACCCGTCGTGATGACAATTGTGCTGTCTGGGTCAAATTGTCAAAATCAATCCGGTAAACCATGCCATCGCCATTGTACAAAGGGGTAGTCCCATCTTTAGAGGGCAAAACAGTATTGCTGGCTACATCTTTTAAGGGAGAATCTATTGAACCTGTTGCACCAATAATGAAGGCATGACCCTGTAAATCCGATGGCAGAACTTTTCCATCTTTTTCTGTCAGGATTAAGGGTTGATTCTTGGCATCGGAGTTATCTTCGGTCTTACCCAACTCATGGCGACTGACTGATAACACTGATGCGGGAAAGGTTTTATCGGGGTCCGATTGAGAAGGAGTGGTCACTGGTTTGTTCATGATTACCTGAATGAGGGACCTTGAATCCTGAAACTTAAACTATCAAGTCTGGCTAGTTTTTTACCCATTAACCGTCCTGTTAAACTTTAGGCCATTGAGATGGATAAAAGTTTCTGGACTGGCTGGTTTGCTAAGCCTTGTTTAATTGTGGCAGACTGACTACAGCCTTGTCAAATTCTGGGAACGCGCAGGGTCTACTTAGGCCCTGGATAGCCGAGGGGAGTGAGTTATAGTGGAAAGGCGATCGCCCATTATAGACCCAGAGACTAATGCCCTGGCATCAAGCGATCGCCTCTCAAT
>NZ_JAFLQW010000252.1 GCF_017313335.1 Phormidium pseudopriestleyi FRX01
ATAACTTAGGTCGCTATGAGGAGGCTGTTGCCAGTTATGACCGCGCCCTTGTCCTCAATCCTAACTATGCAATTGCCTGGACTAACCGAGGGACTGCTGCCGGAAAGTCCCTCGGTTGCTTCTATTCCGTCACCGTCACCCTCCCCCCTCATCTGCAAAACCCCGCCCTCAACCAACGGGGGTATGAGGGAAAGTTAGCCAGCTATGAAGAAGGGTTGAAACATTGTCCCCCCGACCGTGACCCAGAAGGGGCGGGACGGTTGAATTACGCTATTGGTCTCGCCCATTATGTCCGAGGTCGCCTGGACGCGAACCCTTATCGCTTCTGGCGAAAAGCGATCGCCCCCTACAACGCCGCCCTCGACACCCTCAGCGAAACCCACTCCCCCGAATGGCGACTCAAAGCCCTGCGAAACTTGAGCCGCGTCCTCTTTGAACTGCGTCAACCCGAGGAAGCGGCGCAACTGCTTCGCGATGGGTCTGACCTGTTGCGCCGCTTGATTCAACAATGCCCCAGTCCGGGGAAACAACGACTACTGGCCCTGGAATTTATCAGCTTGCAACAGTTGACCGTTGACCTGGAATGCCAAGCCGGACATCCCGTGGCCGCCCTGATGCTGGCGGAACAAGGCAAAAATAGCTGTTTGCGCTGGTGGCTGTCGGGTTGGAGGGAGGAGATTCCCAGTCCTGACTTCCCCAGTCTGCAACAGTATCTCTGCCCTGAGAAGACCGCAGCGGTTTACTGGCACATCAGTCCCTCCGCCCTCACCACGTTCCTGCTGAAACCCAACCAAGACCCTATCCCCCTCCTAGCTTCAGACGAGAGTGAAGCGCCTTTCGCCAGACTGCAACAATTACTGGAATGGGAGAAGTGGACGGACAACTGGAAACGGGACTATCAAGACTATCGCCAGGATAAATCTGAGTCGGGTTCTCCCAGGAGAGACCATCCCTGGCGTCGGGATATGGACTCTCGCCTGCAACGGTTGGGGGAGATTTTGCGGATTAAGGCCCTGCTGGCTAAGTTGGCCGATGAGGAGATTGACCATCTGATTTTACTGCCCCACGGGGACTTGCACCTGTTCCCCCTGGAAGCCTTATTCCCCCCCCAATACAGTCTCATCCGGCTTCCCAGCGCTCAGGTGGGGATAACTCTGGCGCAACACCCGGTTCCCCCCATCACCTCGGAAGCATCCCTGCTGTTGGTGGGATATCCCGACAGTCACGGACTCCCGCCTCTGGAATTTGCCGAGTTGGAGACGGATAGCCTCCGTCTGCGGTTTCAGCGGGTGCAGCCCCTGTGTGGTCGCCAAGTCCGTCAAGCGTCCCTCTGCGACGAACTGCGAAAGGGGGAGTATCGGCTGATGCACTTTACGGGACATGGGGGCTATGATTTTGACGCGCCGGACCAATCCTGGTTAGCCTTATCGGGGAGGGAGTTTTTGCGGGTTAAGGACTTGCTGAATCTGCCTCTGTCGGGCTATCGTTTAGTCAGTTTGGCGGCTTGTGAAACAGCCATAATCGGCCAGAAATCGATTACCACGGACTATGTGGGTCTCAGCAGTGGCTGGCTGATGGCGGGGGTATCGTTGCTGTTGAGTACGCTCTGGACGGTGGAATCGGCAGCTAGTATGGTGTTGACTCTGAAGTTCTATGAGCAGGTTCTGGCGGGAGTCCCGGAACCCCTGGCCCTAGCCCAGGCAAAACATTGGTTGTCCCACTGTGATGTTGCCCGGTTACGGGAGTTCTACGAGGCGGAACTGGAACGGTATGGGCCGGATGATGGGGTGGTTCGTCCTTCCCTCCTGGACCAACTGGATTCCCTTGATGAACAGGACCCCCAGGCGCAACTCTATGGTCATCCTTATTATTGGGCCGCATTTATATTAACTGGAGATACAAAATGATCACACCTCTCACTCGCGTCACGCTCAAGGCGTTTCTGGCGGCAGTTTGTGCTCTGGAGGAGTCTCTTCCGGATGCGGTTCAGGCGGAGATTCGGACGGTGGGTCAAACGGGGGAGTATGGTCGCTTGGATGCGATCGCCCGTAACTGTCCACAGTTAACCCCCACCTATATTCAAGCCCGCAAAGCGTTAAATCGCCCCAGTCAGGAACGCAACAAGGGAGGGGATTTTCCCCCGGATGACACGCCTGACCCCCTCAATACAGAAACGGACAATCTCGCTCGAAATATTGATAATTTGAAGGATATGCAGGAGTTATTGGACGCGATTGAGAGGGAAATGAGGGGAACTGAGGCAGATGGGCCGGAGGTTCCGGAGAAGATTGAGCGGATTCTGGGGGCTGAGGATTGTTTTGCGATCGCCCGCGAACTGTTTCCCTATCGTCCTTTAGCTTAACTCTGCTTGTTGCGCCCGCCTAGCCCCGATTTGGACTCATGTTGTATGGATGAACAGGATTGTCTACGATTTCTCACTCTCGACTGGTTTCTCTACGATTTGTCGGAAGATTCATCGGAAACCGCCGCCTCTAAGGAGTTCCCCGCCCCTGGAGACCTCCCCGAGCCACTGGATGGTTATATTAGACATCAGAAGATTCAAGACAGTCAAATGGTTCAAATTGACTGTTCCGGGGAGAAGTCGGAGGTCAAATCGCTTCAGGAACTGGGAAACATCCAAAAAATAGTTCTTAAGTATATACCGACCCTAAATCATTTGGGGAATGAGCCCTCACCCCCAACCCCTCTCCCAGAACGGGAGAGGGGAGCAGATCCAGTTGTTAAATCCAGTGATACTCGCCATAGTGAGAAACCGGAGAAAACCGCCCTGGGAAAACTGGGGTCAAGTTGGCTGGTTTGGGGACAATTAATATCCGAGAAGCAATCCCCTGTGAGTCTAGCTCAAGAGATTTGTAATCAGTTAAAATTTAAAGAAACTTCTCCCAATTGGCAAGTAGATTTAATTGCCGACGGTCGTCTGTTGGGGGCGACGCTGTATGAACTGTGGTGTCCGCCCCAGGGACAAGGGGAGGGGGAGAGCTATCATTTGTTAATTTGTTTATTTGATAGTCACTGGCGAAAAGAAGCCCTACGAAAGCGCGTGGGAAGTCTTTTGAAGCATTGCCAATATTTGTTTTTATACCGCCATAAAGTAGTCTGGGCTTTTCAACAAAGTCGGCGCTTGCGGGAGTCGTTACAACAGCCATCCCGTCTAGTTCCCCAAGTGACGAATCAGAGTTTAGCCCGCCTGGAACAGTCGGTGGTCAATTTGACGGAATTACAAGACCATTTACGCCAAAGTTTGAATGTTTTGGC
>NZ_JAFLQW010000182.1 GCF_017313335.1 Phormidium pseudopriestleyi FRX01
GCCTGTCCTGAGCCCTGAGCCCCGCCGAAGCCTGTCCTGAGCCCTGAGCCCCGCCGAAGGGTCGAAGGGCCGAAGGGGGTCGAAGGGGGTTTGGGGTGAGGGCTGTACCTTGTGGACATGAGAAACGCTATATATAGCAATCCTTGCGTGCCGTTGTGGAAGACGTCGGCGGCCCCCAACCGACGGCGGCCCAGAACGGGAGAGGGGAGAAGACAGATGTTATAAATCCTGCAAGGAATGCTATATGATATCATCACTCTAGTCTAAAGTCATATAGCGGTTCGGTGGACTCATTCGCGTACAGACAGTTAAAGGAGTGCGTAAAGCCTGAGCCCGGGCTTCGCTGTGCGGCGTAGCGTGTACGCGCGAGCCCAAACATCTTGCTCGCACTCCCAAGATGTACGCGAATAACGGTGGTCACCGCTATAATCTGGTTTTTCGTCAGTCGATTGATTGATGAAAACCTGTTCTTGTGATTATTTTCTGGTCCTGTTGAGGTCTAGTTTCTCACTTTGAGAACGGGCTGAAGTGCGATCGCCACTCAATTTGACCTCATCCATTCCCAAACCAACGGTGCAACTTCGTTGTCTCTCTTGTTGGATCTGCGCTGTAGTTACATAATCAAAATCAAACCCAGATAGAGAATAAATTTTCTCGTCAGACTGTGTAACTACACCACAAATTCAGCCTAATTTAGTTAAAATCCAGGGTTAATCCAATGATTCGTATTGAATCATTGGACCTGATTAATTGACTTTTTACAAACCTACTCAAGACCAAAATGTAACACTTATGCCACCTAAAAAAGGATTATCAAAATCAACGACCAATGCTAAGTCTGCGCGAGTCGCGCTCTATTGGGATTGTCAAAATGTCAAAATTAGTCCAGAACGAGCCGATTTTTTGGTAGAGTTTTCAGCAAAACAGGGAGAATTGGCACTGTGCCATGCTTACTCTAATTGGAAACATGAAAGCCGGTCTCATGCCAAATATTTGACTGACCTTGGATTTAAACAAGTTGATGTTCCTTCGAGGCAAAGAAATAGTGTAGACCACAAGTTAATCGTCGATTGTGTCAATTATGCCGTGGAACCGGACTCGGCAGAAATTTTTATTATTGTATCGGGAGATGGAGATTTCACGAGTTTAGGTCATGTTTTAAAAAGCCGACAAAAGAAGGTGATTGTTTTTGGGCAACGGGGGGGATTCAGTCCAGATCTTCTGGATGTTGCTGATGAATCTCATATTATCGAAAGTTTGGATGATGTCCCCAGGTTGCCTGCTTTTCGCGACCCTGCTTTACTGAATTTGGCTTTAATTCATCGGTCTTATGCGAATGAACATCCCGATGTGGTTCAGAATAATGAAACTCTGGAGTTTTTAGGAGATTCGGTTTTGAATTTTCTGAGTACCCATTTTCTTTACCAGCTACATCCGGATTTGAATGAATCCCAATTGACTCGATTGCGATCGGCTTTGGTGGATGAAACCCAACTCGCCGATTTTGCCAATTATTTGGAGGTGGGTAAAAAAATGAAGTTGGGGAAAGGTGCAATTAAAGATAAAGCTCGCAAAAATGATTCGTTGTTGAGTGATACGTTTGAAGCGATTATTGGGGCATATTTTCTGGATTCAGGGATTGAGGCGGTTCGCAATTTTGTAGAACCTTTATTTGAATCGGCGGCGGAAGGTCTGCTCGATCGCAAGTTGACGGCTGAATCTAGTATTCTTTTAGATGCCAAAAATCGCTTTCAAGAATGGGTGCAAGGAAATCTCGGTCCGACTCAACCCAAATATGAAATGATCGCCCAATCCGGACCGGATCATGCACCGGATTTTACTGTGGAGGTCAAGGTGGGAAATCAAGTGTATGGGGTTGGCAAAGGACGCAATAAAAAAGAAGCGGAAAAACGGGCTGCTGAGTTAGCCTTAAAACAGGTTGGCGCACTATAGCCTTGCACATCGTTATCAGATCCGCTACATTTTTTTGGAGTGCGAGCATCTTGCTCGCTAAGGAACAATAGCGAGCAAGATGCTCGCACTCCTGATGGCGGATGCGTACCTGATGAGTGCAGTAGGGCGCAAGATGCTCGCACTCCTGCGGCAAGAAAGCGGGTTTCGGAGATCAGTCTTGCACCTTAAACGATATCAGGTTTCTGGAACCGGGTTTCTGAAACCCTTTTGCTGGTTCATTGCCTTAGTGCGATCGCCGTCGCAGAACGTCTAACAACTTATGAAAATAATCTGGCAAGGGGGCGATCGCCTGAATGGTTTCCCCGGTTTCGGGATGTTCTAGGGTCAGACTCCAGGCGTGTAATGCTTGTCCCGGCAGATTCACCCCGAGCGATCGCCCACTGGAATACACCGGATCACCGACAATCGGATGTCCGATATAGGCACTGTGGAGGCGGATTTGATGAGTCCGTCCGGTTTCGAGTTGAAAATGAATTAATGTATAATTCCCCAAGCGTTCTTTAATCTGCCAATGAGTTACCGCCTGTCGCCCGCCTTTTTCCACCGGGACGATCGCCATTTTCTTGCGATCGTTGGGATGTCTGGCGATCGGTGCATCGATAGTTCCGCTTTCCGTTTTTGGGACTCCATAAATAATCCCAAGATAGTCGCGACGGGCAGTTTTAGCTTGAATTTGACCTTGTAAATGTTGATGAGCGTGATCGGTTTTGGCGACGACGATCGCCCCACTGGTATCTTTATCCAAGCGATGAACAATCCCCGGACGCTGTACACCACCAATCCCGGACAAGTTCTCACAGTGCGCTAACAAGGCATTGACTAAGGTATCATCGGAATGTCCCGGTGCCGGATGAACCACTAAACCAGCAGGTTTATTGATGACAATCAGACAGTCATCTTCATAGAGAATATTTAAGGGAATGTCAGTTGCACTGATTTCCAAGGGTTCTGCTGGGGGAATCTCGATGCAGAGGCGATCGCCCGTTTCCACCCTAATCTTTTTCGAGGTGCAAACCTGCCCGTTGACTTTTACGCAATTTTGTGATATCAATTGTTGTATTCGTGACCGGGACAGGTCCTGTAAGTGGGACGCCAAATAACGATCGAGGCGATCGGTCACCTCATTGACTTCTAAATTAATTTCTTTAATTGCCATCATTCCAGGTTAATTCCCTTTCTGTCTGTGGTTGCCATAGCATTCCTGACGGGGGGGCTCAAACCACTCAGAGTAGGTAACCATCTGTGGAATTTCTCCCCGTCTGGAAAACCCCTGATGTGAATTAATACTAAAATAAGAGAAGTCAGGCAGACAGCAGTGCTGTCTACCTGACTTAAGCTGAGGGCGAACGACCGGAATTGAACCGGCGAATGGTGGAATCACAATCCACTGCCTTAACCACTTGGCTACGCTCGCCACCACGTTTTTGACTATAACACACCCTTGTTGATTTGATCTACCCTTTTTCAAAAAAAAATCAAAATTTTTGAAAAATTGCAGGAAAGGGGTGCTGAACTCAGGAGGGGAACGGGGAAGTCTAAACAAAGAAATGGGTACGTTGAATTCCGATGAAAAAAATAAATGCGATCGCGGCAATCACAGGTACAGTATTGGTCGGGTTGGGTGTAGCAATGGCGGTTACCAACCCAGGTCCGGAGTCTTATCACGACTATGCCAGTCAACGACTGATGGAGTATGCCCAAGAAAATGCCTGTGACAGATTACCCATTGCCAAGGGGTCCTGTGTTGCAGCAATTGGATCCGTCCAGAGTGACATTGAGGACATCATCCGCCGCAATACTCAGCGACAAAACTTTGTATTGTGGAGCGTTTATAAAACTGACTTGTCTTTGCCCCTGCCCTTAATTCCCGCTTATCAGTTTGAAACTGTAGGGGCTTTCCAGAGCTTCTACACCTACGAATATAAGAAACAGTAGCAGAATTGGAGGTAAATCTATCAAGACCATGTTATACCGGGAATGACACCCTATGGCGTCTAAACTTTACCTGATCGCGCCCTGGTCAAAGTCATGAGCTACTGCGTTATTCCCGGATGCGTCCAACCCCAAAATCCTGAGTCGGCAAAAACTTGCCAAAGCTGTGGCAGTAAATTAATCCTGAAAGCTCGCTACCGACCGATTCAGGCCCTAGGACAGGGGGGATTTGGTAGGACCTTTTTGGCGGTGGATGAAGATATCCCTTCTAAACCCAAATGTGTCGTCAAGCAACTGTTTTTTCAGCAAGGGGAAACCCAGCACATCCAGAAGGTGAAAGACCTCTTTTATCACGAGGCAGTGCGCTTAGACGATCTCGGACATCATCCCCAAATCCCCTCCCTCCTGGCCCATTTTGAGCAAAATCAAGGACTGTATCTGGTTCAGGAGTTTATCGAGGGACCGACTCTCTCCTCGGAACTGAAGCAAAAGGGTGCTTATCAGGAAGCCGAAATCCGAGAACTGCTGAATGATTTACTCCCGGTCCTAACGTTTATTCACGATCGCCAGATTGTCCACCGAGATATCAAACCGCCTAATATCATTCGCCGCATCAGAAGCGATCGCCCCTCTTTCACGGAGCATCAAGGGGGGCAAATTGTGCTAATTGATTTTGGCATTGCCAAGCTGTTAAGTGCGACGGCGATGATGCAAACTGGGACAATTATCGGGTCTCCGGAGTATATGGCTCCCGAACAAACCCGAGGCAAGGTCGTTCCCGCCACGGATTTGTATAGCTTGGGGGTGACTTGCCTCCATTTATTCACGGGAATGTCTCCGGGTAATTTATATGATGCCAACGAGGACTGCTGGATTTGGCGGGATTTTGTCAGGGCAGATAAGCTGGTTAGTGCGGATTTAGGACAAATTTTGGATAAATTGGTGGAAAATGCTCTCACGAAGCGCTATCATTCGGCTGTGGAAGTGCTGCAAGACCTGAATTCGTCTCCCGCTGCCTCACTTGCGCGATCGCCCTCCCCGACCCCTCCTTTGAGGCGATCGACCATTCAGCCCAAAGCTACTCCAGTTACACCAAAGACAACAAGTTGGCGGGATGTTTTAAATCAGTTTTTCACGGGAATAGTCCCCTCTCCAATTCCAGTCCGTGAACCGAATATCCTCATCTCAACCGTTGGCATCGATTATGGTCACTTGCGAGATTTGCTCACCGCTAAAAAGTGGAAACAAGCAGATGAAGAAACTCGGACCTTGTTATGTCAGGCTGCCGGGAAATACCCGAGAGGTTATTTATTTGAAGACGATATTGCGAAAATGCCCTGTGAAGATTTGCAGATGATTGATTTGTTGTGGGTGAACTATAGTGATGCAAGGTTTGGATTTAGCATTCAATCGCGAATTTATGAAGGAGTCGGGAAAGATTATGGGGCACTTTGCGATCGCATTGGGTGGAAAACCTACAATCCATCGGTTCCCTACGAAGGCATTCAATTTAATTTGAAAGCGCCGATTGGTCATTTACCTTCCCGCAGTTGGTCCGCTGGTTCTAAATGGTGGAGACACGCTGGGGCGATCGCGGCTAAATTGGAACAGTGCGATCTACAGACGGGTGATTGTAGGCAAATCCCACCCAAACAAGGCACAATTTGAGTGAGAACGTTGTTTTGTCAGTCTGTTACAGACTCTATAGATCTCATGGCTCAATCGAATGCTCGTCCCCGCCTAGCTCAAATTTCGGTTCAAGAATTCGCCGATCGCCTTTCTAGTACACCATCCGGTTTGCAACTGATTGATGTCCGCGAACCCCACGAGGTGGAAATCGCGGCGATTCCAGAGTTTACAATCCTTCCCCTGAGCGAGTTTTCCCAATGGTCCGGGGAGATTTACAAGCACTTGGATCCGGAGAAGGAAACCTTGGTTTTATGCCATCACGGTATCAGATCGGCTCAGATGTGCCAGTGGTTACAAACCCAAGGGTTTACCCAGGTTAAAAATATTAGTGGCGGCATCGATGCCTATTCCCAACTGGTAGATCCCACTGTACCACGGTACTAATTTGCCCCCGGTTTCCTGGAGAGGGAGACTCCCTGACCGCTTTCAAGGGCGTTAATTTGATCAACGGAGGAACCCTGTCATGATAATTTGATGACATTTGCACCGAGTCCCGATCGCATACTTTGGATAAAACAATTTTGAAATTCCCCTCGGCTTATTTACTGGTTTCCCACGGCAGTCGCGATCCTCGTCCCGAAGTGGCGATGCAAGCGTTAGCCTGTTTATTGCGCGATCGCTTGCAGGAACAGCAGGGTCAGTCCAGTTTGCCAATGGTGGGAACGGCACAATTAGAATTGCATCCCTTGCCATTACATCAACAAATCACAGCATTTGCCGATCGCGCCCGTGCGGTAGGATGCGATCGGCTCCAAATCTTACCGCTCTTTCTCCTAGAAGGGGTTCATGTCATGGAAGATATTCCGGCAGAAATTGCCCAAGCTCACCCAATCTTGGGGACAACCATTCAGTTAGATTTACGCCCGCATTTAGGCAGTCAAATCAGCGGATTGAGGCACTTATTACAATCGGCAATTCAACTCGTTCAGGGAAGTAATTCCGGCGATCGACAGTGGATTGTCTTATCTCATGGTTCCCGGCGTCCTGGGAGTAATCAGGTAGTGGAAGACCTAGCAAACCGACTGCAAGCAATCCCCGCCTACTGGTCTATTTCTCCTAATTTAGAAGAAAGGATGGACGAGTTAATTCAAGCTGGATATCGGCATCTGGGTATTCTCCCGTATTTTCTATTTCCTGGGGGAATCACCGATGCGATCGGCCAAGTCGCCCGAGAACATTCTCAACGCCAACCGGAACTCCAGATCCAGTTAGCTGATCCCATCGGCGCAACGCCAGAATTAGCCGAATTAATCTTAGCCCTGACGGCTTAAATAAGAGACAAATTTTCCCTATTAATCAATTCAGAGGTCCCGATTCATGCCATCCATCGCAACTGAATCTATCCAAGCACTCGTAGCACCTGCGGTCATGATTTCATCGAGTTCTCTCTTTTTTTTGGGATTAAATGCTCGACACTCCTCCCTGTTGAGCCGAATTCGACTACTAACCGATGAACGCCGAAAACTCACCCGACAAATTAGCCATAATCAAGAAGTGGAACGCGAAGAAGAATTACGATTAATGAGTGTTAGAAGTCAACTTAAATTCTTACTCCGCCGCGCTAAATATGTTAGAAACTCAGTGTTTTGTAATATTATTGCTGCCACCTTATTCATTCTAAGTTCCTTGGCGATCGGGCTAGATTATTTATTAGAAAATCCAGTATCCCAGGATGTTCCTTTATCCCTCTTTGTCCTAGGAATGTTAATGTTTTTAGGAGGAGTGACCTTTACCGGAGTCGATGAACTCATTTCCTATTCCGTCATTCTCATGGAAATGAAAGATGAGCAAGACCCCAAATAGCTAAAGTCCTCCCCCCTTCAACTCCAGCCCCATCTTCCTTCAAAAACCTAACTTCGTAGTAACAACTTCAGTCGTTATCAAGCCAGAGAACGGAGTAAATTTTTCACCGTTTCAATCAACTCAGACGGATGAAAAGGCTTTGCCAAATAGGCATCTGCCCCTTGCTTAATCCCCCAATAGCGGTCAAACTGTTCCGCCTTGCTAGAACACATCAACACCGGAATATTTTGACCATTCGGAGTTTTTTTCAGCCACCGACACAAATCATACCCATTCATCCGAGGCATAATGATATCTAACACCACGATATCTGGAGGACTGTCTGTAATTTTTTGTTGAGCCTCGACCCCATCCCGGGCTTCAATCACCCTCATTCCGACATTTTGGAGGATAGATGAGAGCATTTCCCGCGCTGTAGCACTATCGTCCACAATCAATACCGTACTCATAATGACCTTTCTATATGCTGGGTTTCAAACCTTGACTGAATAGGAACGTGATCTATTTTATCTTACAAGTTTCCTCGAAGCAGAATTGATCAAGTGAGTTCCCCTGCACCCACCCCCACCATCTCCACTCTTTCCTTGAGAAGGAATTGCCACGAGAATTCTGGTTTCTCGCGAATACTGGAATAGTTAGATTGAGCACGAAGGGTTTGACGGAGGTGGGAAGCATCTCCCTTAAATCCCTTTTGAGCGGGGGAGTCGCTGCTTGAGAGTTTGCTCTATCCTCAAACCGGAATGGATTGAGGGTATGGGGATAAACTGGGCATCACGGGTGTAATATCATAGCATCTAAGTGGGGATAATCAACCGACTGACTGGCTGTTTTCTCTATTCTAAAAAAGCCGGGGAGAAATAGCATCCGGCAAAAGGCACAACTTCTTCTATGACAAAAGTGCGAAGGGAAACAATGACTTTTGTCATCATCTCCGGAGGTACTCACCCTTTTGCGGGTTGTAATGAGTCAACTCAAGTGCTTACCCGGGTTGAGAAAAACCGGAACGGCGACAGGGGGAATAGGGTGCTACATTGAGGAAGGGAGGGGAATATTTCTGGCGATCGCGACAATTGCGGGGGTGCGATCGCACCCCGAAAACCAAGATTTCATCGTAATATCGGCTAAATGCCAGTTTTCCGCCTACCCTCTTTGAAGTCCTTCGCCTCCAATCGAAGCGACGGGTTGTCGGATCACGGCTGATATCTGCATTTGTGAAGGGGTCCCAATGATTCGCATTTTATTGGTAGACGATCAGAATCTGATTCGTCGGGGGTTGATGGCATTGCTGGAAGCAGAAACGGATTTGAAGGTGGTGGGAGAGGCAGAAAATGGACAACTTGCGATCGCACAAGTGAACCATCTCCAACCCGATGTGGTGCTCATGGATATCTATATGCCGGTGATGGATGGGGTGCAGGCAACTCAGGCAATCTGTCAGCAATTTCCTGATGTGAAAGTCTTGGTCCTCACCACGGTGGATGATGATGAGTCTGTAGCAGAGGCACTGCGCGGGGGTGCGCGGGGATACTTACTCAAAGATACACCATCGGAAGAGTTAGCTCATGCAATTCGCACGGTTCACAAGGGCTATACTCAAATTGGACCCGGTTTAGTCACCAAAGTGATGGCGAAAGTCCAGACAAGGCCCCTTCGCAAACCGAATGTTCCCCTGGGATGGCAAGAATTGACCCCGAGGGAATTGGACGTGTTGCGGTTCATTGCCAAAGGTGCGAGTAATCGGGAAATTGCTCAGGAATTGTATATTACTGAGGGAACGGTGAAAAATCATGTGACTCATATTTTAAATCGCTTGAATTTGCGCGATCGCACTCAAGCGGCGATCGTTGCTCATGGGGTATTTTTTGAGGATAACTCGTAACTTAGCGCAGTTGCCAACGAACACCGAACTCTTGATCCAGTTACTGTTGATTATTTTGAAAGGAACAGACTGATTATGCAGGAGAATCATCACCCTGAAGAGACAACCCGAGAGTTAAAAGCAAACTTGCAATCCCATCTTGTCCAAGTTGTTCGCGATCGGGACCCTTACATTGCCACCGGCGGCTATTTCTATGTCCGAGAATACATCCGCCAACAGTTCCGACAGTATGGCATTGTAGAAACTCACTCGTTTGAAATCAGTGGCAGAACCCATGAAAACTTAGTGTTAGATATTCCCCGAGGCGATCGCCCCGGCAAACCCAAACCCCCCATCTTAATTGGCGCACATTATGACGCCGTACCCGGTTCCCCCGGTGCCGACGACAACGCCACCGGCATCGCCGTCTTACTAGAAATAGCCCGAACTTTCGCCACCGAAACCACTCGCTATCCCCTCCGCCTCATCGCCTTTGATATGGAAGAATATGGCTTATGTGGCAGTACCGCCTACGCCACCGAACTCGCCGCCAAACGAGAACCCCTCCGCCTCATGATTTCCCTAGAAATGCTAGGTTACTGTAATCCTCAACCCCATTCCCAACAGTATCCCCCAGGATTACAATATATCTACCCCAATCAGGGAAATTATATCGCCTTAATCGGCAATAATCCCACCCTAATCGACCTAATTAGAATCAGTCGAATTATCAAAAAAACTGGACTCCCTTGCCAATGGTTACCCGCAGGTAAAAAAGGCCACCTCGTCCCCGATACCCGACGCAGTGATCACGCTTCATTCTGGGATTTAGGATATCCAGCCATCATGATTACCGATACAGCAAACCTCAGAAATCCCCACTATCACCAACCCAGCGACACCATAGAAACCTTAGACTTAGACTTTTTAACTGGAGTTTGCCAGGGATTAATTGCCAGTATTCGCAAGTTGTAATCCATAACGTCTGTAAGATGAGATGGGGTTGGGTATCTTAAGATTTATGACAATCCAATTGTTTCAGATTATGTTATCATAGCCATTAATACAAAATCCGAGAAAGCCCCACCCTTTAGGGTGCGGGTTTTTACCAGATTCCGTATCAAACGGATAAATTAGGCCCATTTAATAGCTAGGAAGTTCTTATGGTAATGACTACCGAAACTGAACAGTTCACCCTAGACGATTTCATGAAAAATCCACCCGAAAACATGGAATGGGTGGATGAGAAACTGGTGGAAAAAACAGGAATGACACTCAGACATAGCGAAATTCAAGCAAACTTGGTTTGGTATTGGAGAACTTACATCAACCAATCGGGAAAAGGTGGGAAAGTTTATGTAGAAATGCCTTGCCGTACCCAAAAACAAGGACGCCGACCCGATGTTTCCTACCTGACCCCAGAACTGCTAGAACGCTATAGAAATGAGCCAACCTTACCTCAGAGTCCGCCGTTAGTGGCTGAGATTGCTTCTCCCACCGATGTGGCGGAGGAATTGTTAGCAAAAGCTCAAGAATATTTAGACTTTAACTGCCAAGAAGTCTGGCTAGTTTTCCCCGAAGGACGGCGAATTTTAATCCTGACAGGAAATCAGACCATCGCTTTTCAATCGGGCGATAGTGTTAGCACGCAA
>NZ_JAFLQW010000025.1 GCF_017313335.1 Phormidium pseudopriestleyi FRX01
CTTAGCAAGGGGAGGGTTAGGGTGGGGTTCTTCTCAAGCCTGCGCGGGCTACTCCGGTCCCCTCCCCTTAGCAAGGGGAGGGTTAGGGTGGGGTTCTTCTCAAGCCTGCGCGGGCTACTCCGGTCCCCTCCCCTTAGCAAGGGGAGGGTTAGGGTGGGGTTCTTCCCCAGAGTAAGAGTGAGAAAGCCCATCTCACCCCATCCGAAAATAACGACTAAAGTCGTGACACCAAACATCTTCCCCTTTCTTATTACAGGAGAACATAACATAATGGATCTGACTACAGAATATCTCGGTTTACAACTGAAATCCCCCTTAATGCCATCGGCTGCCGCACCTCTGACCGAAGATTTGGATAATATCAAACGGTTAGAAGATGCCGGGGCCGGGGCGATTGTACTCCATAGTATCTTTGCCGAACAACTCAGAATCGAACAACACGAACTCCATCATCACACTATCTCACATACGGAGAGTTTTGCCGAAGCTCTCACTTACTTCCCCGAAGCTGATACCTATCATGTGGGACCGGAAACCTATCTGGAACATATTCGCCAAGCGAAAGAGAGTGTGGGAATTCCCATTATCGCTTCGTTGAATGGTTCTACCTTGGGCGATTGGGTCGATTATTCTAAACAAATCCAGGAAGCTGGGGCTGATGCTTTAGAATTAAATATCTATAGTATCCCCACTGACGCTGACCTCACTGGGGCGCAAATTGAGGAGGATTATCTCTCCATTGTAGAAGCGGTTCGCGCCGATGTGACCATTCCCCTAGCGGTGAAACTTAGCCCATTTTTCACCAATTTAGGAAATATGGCCCAGCGTCTGGATCAAGCCGGTGCCAATGGGTTAATTTTGTTTAACCGCTTCATGCAGGCGGATATTTCCCCCGAGGAACTGGAAGTTTGGCCCCATTTGGTGTTGAGTCAGCATCAAGAATCCCTACTCCCCATGCGTTGGCTGGGATTACTCTATGGTCGCATCAATGCGGACCTTGCGGCAACCACGGGCATTCAAAAAGGACGAGATGCGGTAAAAATGTTGATGGTGGGGGCGAAAGTGACTCAAGTCTGTTCTCCCCTGTTGCGCCACGGCATCGGACATCTGCGGGAAATTGAACGGGAACTGGTGGAGTGGTTGGAGGAACATGAATATCACTCCGTGAAACAGGCGATCGGGACCATGAGTCAGATGAATGTGGCCGATCGCAGTGCGTATGAACGGGCGCAATACATGAAGGTGATTCAAAGTTTCGATTACGATCAGGCGATCGTCACGGCTTCCACTGTCTAAGCAATTTTCTCCCCTGACTGATTTTTCCCAATGTCAGGAAATCCCCATCTGGCGGCCTTGCCGCCTTTTTTTTGTGCCGGTTATCCGCAGAAGCGCGAAATCGGCAGAGTTCAATGTCACGACTTCAGTCCTTATCCCTCCTGTTTGTAGTAACGACTTCAGTCGTTTCCTCCCCACCTCGGCTCAATGTCACCTAAAATTTATTAAAAAATAGGGAAAAATCATAACCGAACGCCCTTTCCCTCCAAACTAAAAAGGTTAAATTCTAAAATGCAAGAGAAAGTTCTCAAATCTTGCCGGTTAAAGTTCATTCAGTCCACCCTAACTTAAGGAGAAGTTCATGCATCAGAGAAAAAGACTAGGGGTATTAACCAGTGGGGGAGACTCGCCGGGAATGAATGCTGCGGTTCGGTCCGTAGTCCGGTCTGCGATCGCCCAATCCATTGATGTATTTGCCATTTACGAAGGCTATCAGGGGATGGTGGAGGGGGGACAATGCGACCTAGAAAACCCGCGCCGTGTCGCCCCTGATGCGGAGGCTTGTATTCGTCAATTGCATTGGTATGACGTGGCGGGGATCTTACATAAAGGGGGAACGATGATCGGAACGGCGCGATCGGCCCAATTTCGGACGCGGGAAGGCCGGTTGCAGGCAGTTCGTAATCTGTTAGCCAATGATATCGATGGATTAGTGGCGATCGGGGGGGATGGCAGTCTCACAGGCGCTCACTTGTTCCGTAGTGAATGGCCGGAATTAGTCGCTGAACTCCTGGAACGAGGTGAGATTGATGCCGAACTCGCTGAACGTCACCGCCATTTGACCATTGTCGGATTAGCGGCATCCATTGATAATGATATGTATGGCAGTGACATGACCATCGGCACCGATACCGCCCTCCACCGCTTAACGGAAGCCGTAGACTCGATTTCTTCCACTGCAGCCAGTCATCAGCGCACCTTTGTGGTGGAAGTGATGGGACGGCATTGCGGCTATCTGGCTTTGATGGGGGCATTAGCCACGGGTGCAGACTGGGTATTGATTCCCGAATGTCCTCCCGAGGGCGACTGTTGGGAGGAAAAAATGTGCCAAGTGCTCCAAGCTGGTCGAGAATCCGGGCGTCGTGATACCATTGTGATTGTTGCCGAAGGTGCCAGGGACCGTCTCGGCAACCCGATTTCTTGTGAATATGTGCGACAAGTGCTAGAAGAAAAACTCGGGGAAGATGCCCGAGTCACGATTTTAGGCCATGTCCAACGGGGAGGGTCACCGACGGCATTTGATCGCAACTTAAGCACTTTGTTAGGTCATGCGGCAGTCAATGCTTTCCAAACTGCCACCCCAGACAGTGAATCCGTCTTAATTGGAATGCGCGGTAACCGGATTTATCAAGCGCCTTTGATGCATTGTGTGGAACAAACCGATGCGGTGAGTCAGGCGATCGCCGATGGAGATTACGCCAAAGCAATGGATCTGCGGGGAGAGAACTTCAAAAACGCCTATCAAATCTTGCATACTTTGATGCAAGCCAAACCCAGTCACCCGGAACCCCAAGAAGGCAAACCCTTGAGATTCGCCATCCTCAACTGTGGCGCAACCGCCCCGGGAATGAATACCGCCGTTCGCGCGGCTGTCCGACTGGCGATCGATAAAGGACATACTATGTTAGGAGTCGAACATGGATTCCGAGGCTTGATAGATGGTCACATCAAAGAATTACACTGGTTAAGTGTGCGAGGATGGGCCACCACCGGCGGTTCTGAACTGGGAACTAGCCGCAAGATTCCCAACGGTAAAGACTTTTATGCGATCGCCCGTCAAATCGAACGCCATGACATTAATGGACTGCTGATTATCGGCGGTTGGAGTGGCTATCAAGCTGCCTATCAACTCTACTCCCAATGTGAAACCTTTTCCGCCTTCAACATTCCGATTCTCTGCATCCCTGCCTCGATTAACAACAATCTCCCGGGTTGTGAACTGAGTATCGGGGCCGATACTGCCTTGAATAATATCATCGAAGCGGTGGATAAAATCAAGCAATCTGCGGTTGCCTCCAATCGCTGCTTTTTAGTCAAAGTCATGGGACGCTACTGCGGATATTTAGCCGTGATGAGTGGCTTGGCAACTGGGGCGGAACGGGTGTATATTAACGAGGAAGGCGTTGCCCTCACCGACTTGCAAAAAGACCTCTCCACCCTGATTGCTGGATTTAAACAAGGGAAACGAGTCGGTTTAATTATCTGTAATGAAAACGCTCATCCAGTGTATGATAGTGACTTCATCTGTGATTTGTTTGCAGAAGAAGGGAAAGAAGTATTTCAAGTGAGGCAGGCCATTTTAGGCCATCTGCAACAAGGCGGCGACCCCACACCTTTTGATCGCATCCAAGCCACCCGCTTTTCGGCGATCGGTCTGGATTTCCTAATCGACCAAGCCCAAAGACCCTCACCCACAGGGGCTTTCATGGGAACCGAAGCCGGTAATGTGCGATTTATCGACCTCGGGATGATTCCGCGTATGGTAGACAAAGAACATCAACGCCCCAAAGAACAATGGTGGATGGAAACCGCTGCGATCGGCAAAATCCTCGCTCACAATGCACCCCCAACTCCAGGGTGAACCCCTCTTAAGGACACGGCTTCTGCTGTGTCCTTCCCCGGATCGATCAGGAGATTGTCAAGTTGAAAGTTCTGTGCTTTCGCCAAAAAACGGTACACTATACTGGAGAGCCTATCCAATCCTTGACCCGATCGCCTTCCATGCCAGAACCTATACAGCTTAATTTGTTTGACCCAATTCCCTCCTCTGGTGACCC
>NZ_JAFLQW010000237.1 GCF_017313335.1 Phormidium pseudopriestleyi FRX01
CCATCCGGGAAAATAGCAATCCGCAGCACCGGCGATCGGGCCATCATCAACTCCGCCCCCTCCCGCACCCGCTGCCAATCCGGTTCAGACCACTGAAACAGTTCAAGAGAGGATTTTAACCGCCGACAGTGCTGCTGCCATCCAGTCAAGGGCAAATCTAAGGATTGCTCATAAACCCGTAGAGTGGTGAAAACCGTGGCACCGTAGAGGACCGCAGGGTCAGTAATTGATAGTTCAATGGTGCTAGAGTCTTGGAGATTGCCGTTATAGAAGAACATAAGAGTTTTTCAAAGGAAAGTTAGTTGAGGGGCGATCAATCTATCGCTGAAGCCATAGCTACTCCACCATGCAGTGTTGATGATGAGCAAGACAGAGACGAAAAGCCGCTCTCAAAGTGTTGCAACTGATGGCATCAAAAAGCTAAAGTCATCAATTAGAACAGTAAGCCTCCTCCCTAATTATGGAAAATTCTCCAGTAAATAGCTATTTAACATATCTAAATATTAATTGTCCTACTCTTGATGCTGAGTCTTTAGTTCATATAAATACTATCCTTCACAATACTAGATGGGAAGACCCAATCTCGGCGCTTGATTTTAATAACATTGCAGTCGTTGCCCTGGTTGAAGCAGAGCAGTGTTCGGACATCTCCCTGCGGAATATGTATATAGAGATGGCATTAGAAGCTTTAAATGAGGGTAGAAAGTTAGAAGAATATCCTCTATGTTCCGCCCATTTATCTATTATCCTAGCTCTGATGGGAGAAATGGAGCAAGCGATGCAACTCGCCTTTCCCCTGTGGATGACAACACTTCATTTTATTTATGGTAATTCTGAAAGTATTCTGCCTGCGATCGCTTATATTCCTTCAGATATTAATTTTTTAAAATCCGCAGGCAGTTCAAAAACTTTACAGGAAACATTATCCGCTAAAACCGGCGCTGTGCAATGTTTATTATTATTGACCGAAGCTTTGTCACGTTCCCTGCTGGTTTTTTATAATAAACAGGGATTGAGAATGCTACATCTAGCACAGCAAATTTTTCCATCCTTAGCTGCGGTCAATCTCAAACTAGGGATTTCTTCTATAGTGAATTCTCAACTAGAAGGACTACTCTATCTACATCGAGCTAGAGAAGCTGACCCAGACAATGCAACTATCCTTCAATCCCTCTATTTAGCATATCGAGAACTGCAACAGACAGATGTAGCCAATTTCTGGCTGAGTGAAGGTGAAAAATTACGTCAAAAAAACCCAGAATGTTTAGAGGTACAATGGGCCAGGTTAGCAGAGAACAAAAATTTTACTTATGTACCGTTTGAGCATCAACTATTATTAGCCGTTGAACCAAGTTTTCGCAGTATTGTGACCAGTGTTTTAATCGCTGAGGGAGACTGGTTTGAAACAGAAATGGAGTTTTGGCGAACTTGGATTAAACCAGGAATGACAGTGATTGATGTGGGGGCGAATGTAGGAGTCTACACCTTTAGTGCAGCAAGACAAGTGGGAGAGGGAGGTCGAGTATTTGCCGTTGAACCGTTCTCTGGGTGCATTCGGTGTTTGGAAGAAACCTGTCGGGTCAATCACTTAAGTTGGGTAAAAGTCTATGCGGCTGCAGCCAGTGATCAGAATGGAACCGTCTTATTATCCCTATCAAGTGCCAGTGAACTTAATGAAATTGTGCCCTCTTCAAAAGCAGCGGAAATGAACCCGAATGGTTTTGAAAAAGTAACCTGCTTGACCCTAGACAGCCTGATTGAGGCAGAAACCTTAACTCAAGTCGATTTTCTCAAAATTGATGCGGAAGGTCACGAACTCTCGGTTCTACTGGGGAGCGAAAGACTGTTATCAGAGTTTAGTCCGGTTATTTTGTATGAAAATCGAGCGGGTAGTCAAGGAAGTAATCGCCCAGTTGCGGAGTACCTTATGGGCAGAGGATATCAGTTATTTCGTTACCAACCTTATGTCCAACAATTGATTCCTATTAATATGGAAGAGGAAGATTGGCAGAAATACCTCAATCTGATTGCCTTGCCAGTCCAACCCATAAATTCATAATTAAAATCGCCAATTATTCACTAATAAAAAGATTCTAAATCGTATGTCAGTGTTTTTAGAAAGTTTAAAAAAGAGTGGGCATTTAGATCGGCTGGATATGACGCTTTGTAATGTTGGATCTCGCAAGCTAGGGAGTCAAGATGACTATGCGAGCAATGGCTGGAGTATTTTTGCACCCCGATTGACAATTTATGGATTCGATGCAGACCAAGATGCTTGTGATCTAGCTAATGCAGATTTAGAAACGCGATCGGTCAACTGGACTGAACAACATATTGCGGCGGCCCTAGGGCGATCGGTGGGTGAATCCACTCTTTATGTAACACAAGATCCGATGTGTAGTTCGCTTTATCAACCCAATGAACCTTATTTAGAGAGGTTTGCAGGACTTTCAGATTTAGTTAATTTGGATTTTACTGTAGAAATTGAAACCACCAGCTTAGATGCAATTACTCAAGACTTGGGAATTCAAAATATAGATTTTCTACAACTGGATATTCAAGGTGCAGAGCTTGATGTGTTAGAAGGTGCTGTTCGTGTTTTAGAAACAAGCATTTTAGCAGTTCAGGTGGAAGTAGAGTTTTCAGCTTTATACTTAAATCAACCTTTGTTTGCAGATGTAGATAACTATCTGCGAAAAGCCGGTTTTACACTATTCGATTTAGCCACTTCATATCGCCCTCGCACGAGATCGCCTATCGTTTCGCCCCACCATCCCGGACAGTTACTGTGGGGCGATGCTTATTACTTCCGAGATCTCCTTGAAGAAAAAAATAGGGGAAGTAATGTACCAAATCCCGAGCAAATTTTTAAACTTGCTTGTATTGCGGACGTTATGGATTTTCCAGATTATGCCTTAGAATTGTTGGAATATCTTACTCTAGAATATGGCAAAAAGGATATTAATTATAACTACGCCCCTAACATCGTTGAAAGTCTGGTTCAATTTCCTGAACTAAAAAAACAGTTAGGCGCGCTACCCATTATTGAGAAAATTCGAGATTATATTAAAGATTACGAATTCTAGGGGCGATAGGGTAATGACTTAGGGATAGCTAAAGTTTAATCGTTTTTGAGATAGTTATCCCACATCTGCTGATAAGCCTTCTCCATTTCCCTTGTAAACTTTTCTGCATTCCACAGGGGAGCGGTTTCACGAGATCGCCGCAGTCGCCAGGAGATGTCTTGCCGCAGCGCCGCATCTTTACCGAGTCGTATCCCCCATTCTACATATTCCTCATCGGACCAAGCAATTCCCTCGGTTACACCGACATTCATCATCATGGTATAACTATTGCGTGCTGCAAATTGCTCTCCAACCCGGGTTACCAGGGGAATCCCCATCCATAAAGTTTCTAAAGTTGTTGTCGCGCCATTGTAAGGATAGGTATCGAGGACGACATCGGCGATCCCTAAATTAGCGCGGTGAATGGCTTCAAAGTTATCTCGGGGTAAAAAGATGATGCGCTTTGGATCTACCCCTTCTTCTTCTGCTAACTGAGTAAAGAAACTTTTGATTGCGTCTGGATCTGCCAATCCTTTCACTAAGAAGTAGCTATTAGGAACTTCTTTAAGAATCTGCATTTGGAGTCGGGCAGTATCCGGATGTCGCTTAAACCCACATTGACCACTGAAATAAACCACTGCATCACTGGGAATCCCCAAGTGATCGCGCCGCAGGGTGGGGACACCAACCTCAAACCCATCTACGGCAATATAAGTTTCGGGCAAACGCCAGATTTTTTCACTGTAGTAATCTTGAGCTGATTCAGGTAAAACGTATGGATCAGCTATAAAATAGTCAATTGCTGGAATTCCCGAAGCATCCCATCCTAACCACGTTGCTTGAACGGGGGCAGGTTTTTGCGCCATAATTTCACAGCTTATATCTAGGGTAATGCTGTCGAGATCAATCAGAATATCTATTTCATCCTTAAGAATCTGAGCGGCCATTTTTAAGCTACTAATCGTGTAATGTGCTTCAGCAAAATGGCGAATATACCATTCTTCTAAGGGTGACTCCTGCCTATCCTTATTAGTAAAATAGCCGATAAGGTAAAAGCGATTGCGGTCGTGATAATGTAATAACCACCGTGCTAGCCAGCCAACTGAATGTTCTTTAAAACAGGAGCATAAATATCCAATTCTTAAAGGTTTAATCGGGTTAGATTTGGGAAGATTAAGAGCCCGTCGCTGTAATAAGTTTGGGGATGCTTGACCTTGAGCCGTGAGGTTTTGCTCAAAATTAGTTTGACCCAATTGGGCTAATTGATTTTGGATCGGTCTGTTCTCCCTGGGTTCGTCTAAAAAGTAGGGTGCAAAATAATAGGAGTTGAAAAGACGTGAAATTTGAAGGAATGATAAGTGTTGAGAGGAATCTTTGATTAAAGATAACAACAGGTATTTTTGATTATGGAAAACTGATAGAGCTTCTGAACTTGCTCCTCCAGCACTCATTAAACCTTGAATTATTAAATGACTCGCAAATATTTTATCCGGTAAATCTTCCGCTAAGGTATAACAGCGTTTCGCCGTCTCTATGCTTTTTTGATATTGATAACTTTTTTCATAGAACGCCGCCAGATGTCTTAAATTTTCTGAGTTTTTCGGATCAAAGTTGAAATAAACTTCTGCCAATTGTGCTGCCACATCCGATCGGTGTTGGGTATAAGCTAAGTTTAAGGCGATCGGTAGTACGATACTCAACACAGAGCAGGAGTTTTCACAATAACCCAACGCGGCTTCTACGAACTCTAATGTAGCGGAGTGGAAGGGAATGTACTCTAAAACTAATCGCAACGTTTCTAGAAGAAGGTTAGAATCCACATCTACTTGAGACTTATCCTGCAAGAGTTCCATGACTCCCCACTCTGTCAGCTCATCACCTGTGAACCTCTGTTGCGGGATAGCTCCATGAATTAAACGGAACAAATTATTAAGATCAGTTGGGTTAATTTCCCGAATCTGCTCCCGGATTAACCACACTAGAGAAGTTTCTTCGAGACTTTCACGCCGTTGAGCTTCTGTCTCTAGAACCTCAATTAGCTCAGTTGTCCACTGATCAACTTGTTCCGGATCTCCCTCCACCATGCCTAATAGCCAAGTGGTATGCGCTTCTTCCAATTGTTCCTGAAATAGCAACATCAGTCCCAAATACCAGTAATGGGACTTAACGTCTAGTTCAGCCTCAATAGCCTCTTTATAAATACTGACTGCCTGACTATAATGACCTTTCAATAGGTATTGATGAGCCTGCTGATGCCAAGCATTAGATTGTTCTGAAGAGGTATCAATATTCATACTCTGGTTAATCTAAATCAAGGTCATACATCATTTAACTTTCTATATCTTCCAATAATTCGTCTCAATAAATTAATAGATTTTATCATATATTTTTGCGGCAGTCAATATTAGAAAAATTGGCGTTAAATTTTTCACAAATCAAACAAAGTACATTTTTCTACAAAACAAGAATAACAAAGAGTGAGTATTAAAAATACTCACTCTTGTTAAAAGCAAAACTAGAACGGGTCGTAAAGAAATAGATAGAGTGACTACTGGATTAATACTCTGCTATTATTCGCCTAGCTTCACATCATTACCGCCACATTTGCCAGAACCATCGTCTGGGACAGCAGCAACTGTGTCTACATTTGGTTTTTCTGACTCACAAACAATTGCACGAGTGACTTTTTCAGTAATGTTATCGGTAGTTACATCTACAGTAAACGTGTATCCTCGGTAAGACTTGAGCTTCTCATCTTTCATGGTTGCCAAATTATTGGCCGCGCTACTCGCACTACCACCCCCGTCAATTGTGTAAGTATAGTTAGTAGTCGCAGATGGAATTCCAAGACCTAACTTCCCAATCGCATCCGCAAATCCGGGTTTTTCTAGGTTATAGGCTTGTTGAGCGCGGTTCATAGCACCAATATTATTCCGGGCTTCAACTTGCTTTGCTTTGTTGGCTTGGCTGAGGAGAGAGGGTAATGCAACAGCAGCAAGAATACCGATAATGATGACCACGACCAGAAGTTCAATTAAAGTGAAACCTTGTTCACCTTTTTTCTGATTGAAGTGTTGGATGAACTTGGCTTTAAATTCAGTCTTCATAATGAATGTCTCCTTGGGGTGTGGGATGGTTAATTTCTAACTCCTGAAAATAACTTACCCACTTCCAACGAGCTTCATATCACCTCCACCCATTTTTTTTTAATCCCTCAAGGCAAATGCTCCAAAAGAACGTATAGAAAGGTTTCCAGGTCACTCAAAATTTCCTTTATATCCTCAAAAGCCTTTGCTTGGCTGACTGGCTCTAGGGTTTCAGGATGCAAGGGCCTGATCTGAAGCCAGAGATTGACTAGGGCTTGGACTGGCTGAGGTCCCTCCCACAACGGTAAGAGACAAGCCCCTATACTACTCTCTATGAAAATAGAAGATCGAATTGAACGGGTAATATAACGACTGACTTCAAAGGGTCTATGGTTGGTGATGCACTCGACAAGATCTTCTCGGACCTGCTGTGTTCGGAGTTGGGGATGTAGATGTACATTTACTTCCTGCCAATCTGAATCTGTCCATTCATCTACGGGTACAAATGCTTGCGCAGTGTTTGGATGTCCGCACCAAAAATCTAGTAATCGATTAATTGGATGCAGCAGTTCAAACAAATGCAATTTGTCTGCCACCTCAAGTTCCGGTAAACTGATTCCCAGGAACATAGGCAAATTTTCTGGATCTTCAAATAAATCCATTAATTCCCAGCGCCGCCAATTCACCATACTAATAAACTCTAAATCAGCAGATTTCAGCGAGAAAAAGAGTTCGGGTATAGTATATCCTTTATCTCCCTGAAACAAATAATTCATTAAAAACCATTCTTCATTATTTTCATATTGAGATTTCCAGGTTTGTGCCTTGAGAACCACATCATTTTTCAGAGCCTTCATTGTATCTCGAACAATTTCGATTTCTAGCTCTCTCGGATTTTCTTCCATCAAGCCCATCATTTGGCATAATTCTTGAGCACGATACCAATAAGTTCGGGCCAGAGAACTATGAAGATTAGAGCGGATAATGCCATCTGGCTTGAGAACAGATTTTAAAATTTGAAGTCCTGTAGCTGGCTCTGGAAATAAATATAAAACTTCATCATTGTTAATGTAGTCGAACTGAATACCTAGAGTTGGTACTTCTTCAATTTTCATTGGGTAAAACTCGACATTTTGGAACCCCTGATATTCCAAACGCTTTTGAGCGAGTTTTATTGATTCTTCTGATAAATCGATACAAACAATTTGCGCTCCTGGGTTGGCTTCAGCTAAAGCTAAAGCCTTATAGCCTGTCCCACATCCCGCATCAAGAATAATTTTGTTTTTTGTATCTATAATTTGTTTATCTCTTAAATAAAAAGAAGTGACTAGGCTGTGAATAAACAGAACATTGTAGTCTTTTTTGGGAGACTGTTCTAGGGGGGTGCGGGGATAAGGTCCGGTATCAAATTGTTGACGAATTTTTCCGATTAACTCTGAATCTTGTTTCGTCATGTGGTAGCTCCCTGGATTGAACTTGTCTATGGGCAGAAATACTTTTTTTAAAAAGTATAAAAGTTTTGACTTGTCGGAGAAAAGTGCATTTCATGCTAAGCAAAAAAAACTCTCTGCTTACCCAAAAGTTGTTTATTTTGCCCCTCTCCAATAGTTAATTTCCTTCAATCGTTCCGCCCATACCCGGACCATCTTCCCCTCCGGTTTCAGGAACGATGGGATTTTGTGTTCCCAAACTATTAGCGGGCCGATCGCCCCCGGGTAGCTGCAATAGTTCACCAGAACTGGGGATAGTGGCTAGGGCAACCCGATCGCCTCCCACGGACCTCAGCAAATCCAGCACCTGCATCACGTCATTATAACTGGACATCTTTGATGCCGAAAGCACAATCAACCCCTCGGGTCTGGCTCTTTTATAAGTCAACAATAACTGATACAGTTGCTCCCGGGTAACCGGCTGTTTATCTACATAAGTTTGTCCGAGTTGGTCTACGCTGACAAACAGTTTCAACTCTTGCATCTGTACCGTCCCCGTCTCCGCTTGCGGCAAGTCCACATTCACCGCCTGTTGGCGGGTGAGTTGCAATGCCGCCAGGAGGAAAAAGGTC
>NZ_JAFLQW010000211.1 GCF_017313335.1 Phormidium pseudopriestleyi FRX01
CATGCTCTTTAGACGTGGGAGTGTCAAGGTCAGACAATAGGAAAACAATAAATCAAGACTGACTCTTTCGGATCACCACCGCGCTCAAGATTCTGATCATGACTTGGAAACTTGATTTCTGGGGTCGAGGGCGTCAGTCTTGTAAACAAAACAGGTACATTAGACAGGACGAGTTCTGCAAAATAAATGGCAGAGACCCTTACATTGGTGAATTCCCTCACCCCAACACTTTTTCATTCCTTCCTTGACCAAACTCTACCCCTGCTGGCAACGGCAGGGACCGAAGTGGCCCCAGCCGCTCACTCGGTGAAAGTAGACGAATCGATCGTCGTAGCGGGAGTGCTACTGAGTTTAGTCGTCATTTACCTAGCCAGCAAAATAGGGGGCGAGATTTGTTCCCGGATTAACCTGCCTCCGGTTTTAGGTGACCTCGTAGGCGGTGTCATCATTGGGGTTTCCGTCCTCAAGCTGATAGTCTTTCCCGAAGGCGGGGAAGATGGCAGCAGTTCGGTGCTCATGAACTTCCTGCAAAGCACCACCAATTTAGAACCCGAAGCCCTCGTTGCCACCTTTGCCGCCCAGAGTGAAGTCATTGCAATTTTGGCAGAACTTGGGGTGATTATTTTGCTGTTTGAAATTGGTCTGGAATCAGATCTCAAAGAACTGATTAAATACGGACCCCAAGCAGCAATCGTGGCCGTCATTGGGGTTGTCGTACCCTTTGGCGCGGGGACCCTGGGCTTAATTAGCCTCTTTAATGTGCCCACCATCCCAGCCATTTTTGCAGGGGCGGCCCTAACTGCGACCAGTATCGGGATTACCGCCAAGGTTCTATCAGAAATTGGCCGTCTCGGTGCCCGAGAAGGTCAGATTATTATTGGTGCGGCGGTACTCGATGATATCCTCGGGATTATCGTCTTGGCTGTCGTCGCCAGTTTGGTTAAAACGGGTGAAGTGGAAATCACCAATATTGCCTATCTGATTGTGAGTGCCGGTGTATTCCTAATCGGGGTGATTCTCTTGGGGCGCTTTCTGAGTCCCTATTATGTGGCCTTTGTCAAAGAACTCAAGACTCGCGGGCCCTTGCTGATTACGGCTCTAATTATTGCCTTTGTCCTCTCTTATGTGGGTGCAGCGATTCGATTAGAAGCTATTCTCGGTGCATTTGCTGCCGGGTTAGTGTTAGGGGAAACGGAGAAACAGCAGGAACTAGAGGAACAGGTGGTTCCCCTGGCGGATTTCTTTGTCCCGATTTTCTTCGTAGTGGTTGGTGCCAAAACTAATCTGGGGGTTCTCAATCCGGCGGTTCCTAGCAATCGCGAAGGGCTGATTATTGCAGCATTTCTGATTGTGGTGGCGATTGTAGGGAAGGTGATTGCGGGGTTTGCCGTTTTTGGTCAACCGGGCATCAACCGACTGGCGATCGGCATCGGCATGGTTCCCCGAGGGGAAGTTGGATTAGTCTTTGCGGGAGTTGGAGTCGCCAGTGGCGCACTCTCTCCGTCCCTAGAAGCGGCGATTATTATGATGGTGATTATAACAACATTTGTAGCACCCCCGTTGTTACGAATTGTGTTTAAAGATCCAGTACCTGAACCGGAAAGTGTGGGATCTGCTCCGAAATGAGCGATCGATTTTCACTCTGAATCGGGATTGTCGGGTGCGTCAGATTGAACGGTTACCCCGGGTAATTGAGCGGTTCTGACGCACCCTATCCAACCCTTTTGAAGGGTCAGAATTAATTTTAGATGCGTTATCTAATTATTTTTTAAAGCAACCTGCTTTGGGCAATTATCATTGCCTCAATACTATAGCAACTGAAACAAGATAGGGGTATAGCATGGCTATACCCCTGGAGTGCGAGCATCTTGCTCGCTAGTTTAAAATTCGTTCTATTTTAGAATTCCCGAACGGGAAAAATTACCCAACTTTTACTTCATTGGTTTTGACATCCTTAGCGCCATAAACCCCACGAGCAATTCCAACTACTCGGTCCAAATCGGCTTGGGAAGGAACTTCTCCTTTGAAGACGACTGTACTGCCAGTTTGGGCGATCCACAGGCGTTCAAAATCAGCGGTACTGGGATTTTCATCCAGGGCCAAGGCAACGCGCTTGGCAAGGCCGCTATCATCGTATTCGCCATTTAATCCTAACCGTTCTGGGGGAATGTCCGCCTTTTGGGGTGCGGCAGGAACGGAATAGCTCTGTGCAGGAGCTGAAGGATTTGAGGCTGGGGGTGCTTGAACCGTTGTCTCTTTAGATTTGTCCGGTTTTCCGAGATTGAATAATTTTTGTAACAAACCCATTTGTCATTGACTCCTAAATTTTCAAGGGTTTCCAGATTTTATGCGAAGTTCAGAGTGGTTCTATTCCATCTCTAGGAGGATTTCTCAGTCACTTGCTAGAGCAAGCTGCTGTTCATCCTTGTTCACCTCATACTATCTTCCGATAGTCGCTATCATTTTAGCGCCATTGGCTCTCCAGTACCCTAGCACCGAGGGCTAGGATAGGGAATAAGGTCCCAGGCTGGGGCGAGTGAGGCATTTTTCTGGGGAGATGCTGGGGATCCGGAAAAATGGCCTACTTCAAACTCCAGTCGGCAAGGGCATCAACGGAACAGCGCCTCCGCAAACTAATTTTACAACCGGGTCAGGGTTCGGAATTTATGAACCTGTAATGCTGACGGGCTGGGCTTTTCCAGTTAAGAATGGAGGGTCTGTGGCCCCAGGGATAAATTCTCAGAGTTGAGGATTTTGTTAAAAAATTGGGGTTACCCCGGCAGGTCAGGATAAAATTAGCTTGCATAGATTAAACGGAATACAAAAAATAGTAACGATCGCCCTAGTGGGGTCGCTGATATCCTATGAAACATACTCTGTCTGTTTTGGTGGAAGATGAAGCCGGTGTCTTGAGCCGGATCGCCGGATTGTTTGCTCGTCGCGGGTTCAATATCGAAAGTCTGGCGGTGGGTCCAGCAGAACAATTAGGCATTTCTCGGATTACGATGGTGGTACCCGGGGACGATCGCGTGATTGAACAGCTAACGAAACAACTGTATAAGCTGATTAACGTGATCAAGGTGCAGGATATCACTGAGACTCCCTGCGTCGAACGGGAGTTGATGCTGCTCAAGGTGAATGCGAACAGCAATAACCGCCCAGAAATTGTGGAACTAGCGCAAATTTTCCGGGCGCGGGTGGTAGACGTGGCGGAAGATTCCCTGATTATTGAAGTGGTGGGGGATCCGGGTAAAATGGTGGCGATCGTTCAGGTTCTCGCCAAGTTCGGTATCCGCGAAATTTCCCGCACAGGTAAAATTGCCCTCACTCGCGAATCGGGAGTGAATACGGAGTTTCTCAAGTCATTGGAAGCGAAAATGTTTCCAATTTCTTAACGCCTGTGGCGGAAATTTATCGGAATCTGATAAAAAAATTAGTGGGTTGATGGAACCTGTGCCGCGTTGCACTGACTTCATAACCCACTCTTGGGGCGATCGCCTTTTTTATTTGAAGGCGATCGCTAAATTTTTTTCCCTAAATCAACTCAAAAAATTGGGTAACACCTCAAGGCACATCTGTAAATCATCCCGCCTCAAGGAACGGTGACAACTGATTGCACCTTATGCTGCCTGTTGTTGTTCTTGCTTCACAACCAACCATTTCCCCGTGTCGGGGTCGCGATAGGTCATAAACGGATTCTGTCGGAGTGGTTTGGTTTGGATTGCCATTGCAAAAACCTCCCTCAGTTGGTTCTATATTTAGTTTATTCTAGAAATAAGCCGGGGAAGGTGATAAGACCAAGGCCAAGATATGATCGCGATCGCATCTTTCCGGTACGCCAGACACTGACAGTTATGCCTAAATGAGTATTTACTCCGGATGACGACTACTCATTTATCATGTTAATCTCAAACTAGCTAACAAGCGGGACTTTGGTGCGACTTCCGGAAATAACCTGTAAAGTTAGACTCTACAAGTCGTGCCGTGACTCCCCTTGTTAGCGCCTTTTACAACTAGGACTGCTTTAACGTGGACGCCCAATGGTCGCAACAGGTTTCCCAAATTGAACGGCAAGATTTAGTCATGTTTATTAATGCCTGTCTGTCTTGTACAGGACAGCGGGAATTTTATAGTGATAATTATGGGACGGGTGTTTCCATTAATTTTTTGCATGACTATATTTTAGGTAATTATCGGTTATTATATGCCCGCACCTTAGCCGCAGGCATCAATCATTTTAATCGTGCCGAAATCATTTTAAAACTGTTGGCGACGGGACGGGATACCCCAACGGAACATCGCCAAGAGGAAGGGGCGTTAATTGCCGCTGCCTTAAATGAATTGCCACCCCAACGGGCGTGGAAAGTCTTAGCCGAAATTCGCCGCCGAGGAATCAATAACCGGCGCAGTCGGGCAATTACGAGACATTATATACAATCGCGCCGGAATCTCAGCTTTCAAGCGGTGAAATATCGCTCAAAATTACGGGCAGTTGCTATTCATAATCATCTCAAATTAGAGACAGAACTGGCCGCATTTTTATTTGAACCGACGAAAATCAAAGCCTATCAAACCGAGATTTTTGAGTATTTTCGGAAAGCAAAGTACGATCGCGAGGCGATTTATGCCTTACCCTTAACCGTTGCTGAAGGATTCGCGGCTCAACATGGGATCAAGCGTGAGATTTTTCTCAGTCGCATTCAGGAACAAATGACCCCCGGGGAAAAATTACGCTTACAAAAAACCGCCTATCGTGAGAAACAGGAAATTTCTCTGGATTTAGGACAAATGCCCTTGACAAAATTAGCACTTTATGTGCTATCGTTATCTCGGACCGAACGAGGCGATCGCTTTCCTATCCTGAATACCGCCCTCGACACTGCCGCCCGTAAGACATTACACCATTCCCCGATGCACCTGGGACGAGTCGC
>NZ_JAFLQW010000049.1 GCF_017313335.1 Phormidium pseudopriestleyi FRX01
AAGGGGAGGGGACCGGATTTGCTAAGGGGAGGGGACCGGATTTGCTAAGGGGAGGGGACCGGAGGTGGTTTGTACAGGTTGGTTTTCGCTTCTCTAGCCTGCGTAGGCAGGCTTTGTCTGTGTAGCCGCACCCTTTAGGGTGTTGGCTTGCTTGGGACCCAGAAGACTGAATCCTGCTCAATTGCAGCAACGAGTTAGAAAGATAACAATCAGGGATACAATAAAACAACATTAAGGTTTCTCTAAGCTTCTAGCTCTCCAGTCTCGACTTTCTCTTAAGCCGTGGAGACCGCAGGGCGAGGATTCCCCAACGGGAAGTGCAGTCCGGAGGCGATCGCCTTTAGTCCCGACTGACATTTCTAATGTCTGGGAAACTTAACTTTCCTCCCGGTGATGACCTCTGGAACTTCACCGGACCGCTAATGACTGCAACCCATGCCACAAGCTGGGGTCTAGGGCCTGAGAAACTACTGAACCTGTATTGCTTTTTACCTAAGTAAACTATGCCAGCGAATTCCTGGCCCGAAAACAATTCCTGTGAGGAATTCGAGCCTCTTCATTTGATTTTGTCTGCTTTTGAAGATTCTGATCAGGTCGAAGACTTATCCTATCCGGGATATCAGGGTCGCCGACGCAAAGCCGGGGTATTGCTATTGGGGATTTCTATTCTCACCCTAATCCTCCATTTCCTCTCTTGGGGATATTGGCTAGTATTGGGCTTTACAGCACTCTTAGGACTCCATGCGATTCGGATTATCCGGGGGAAAGCATTTCCCACCCCCCAACCCCTGGACCCGGAAGACCGGGAACACTGGCCCCAAGTTTCCTTGCTGGTAGCGGCTAAAAACGAAGAAGCCGTGATTAGTAAGCTGATTGATGTCCTGTGCAATCTGGATTATCCTCGCGATCGCTATGAAGTTTGGGCGATCGACGATAACAGCAGCGATCGCACCCCAAAGGTGTTACAGCAACTCGCCGAAAAATACGACAACCTCAATGTTTTTCGTCGTTCTGCCGATGCCACCGGGGGAAAATCTGGGGCGCTCAATCAAGTCATCCCCCTCACCAACGGAGAATTTATTGGGGTCTTTGATGCCGATGCTCAAGTCTCCCCGGACTTCCTGCAACGGGTCCTCCCCACCTTCCATCCGCCCCAAGTGGGGGCTGTGCAGATGCGAAAGGCGATCGCCAATCCCTCGGTCAATTTCTGGACCAAAGGACAAGTGGCAGAAATGGCCTTAGATAGCTATTTCCAACAGCAACGCATTGCGATCGGTGGCATTGGGGAACTGCGCGGTAACGGTCAATTTATCCGGCGTCAAGCCCTCGATCGCTGTGGCGGATTCAACGAAGAAACCATCACCGATGACTTGGATTTGACCATGCGCCTGCATTTGGACCGTTGGAATGTCCAATTTATCACCGTCCCCGTTAAAGAAGAGGGCGTAACTCATCCCCTGGCCCTCTGGCATCAACGCAATCGCTGGGGAGAAGGGGGATATCAGCGGTATTTAGACTATTGGCGGCTGATTTTCAGCGATCGCCTCCCGGTTTCCAAATCCTGGGATATGTTTGCCTTTTGGATTATCCAATATTTCCTCCCGGCAGCAGCCATCCCCGATTTAATCGGTGCGATCGCCTTCAAACATTTCCCCATTTACAGTCCCTTAACCACCCTTGCCATGACCCTTTCCCTCGTGGGAATATTTACCGGGCTCCGGCGCATTGACCGACAAACCGCTCAAACCGCCAAATCTCGCCCCAAATCACCCCTCCAGACCCTAATCCAAACCGTGCGGGGTATCATTTATCTCCTGCACTGGGTTGTGGTAATTTCTAGCATCACCCTCCGGATTTCGGTCCGTCCCAAACAGCTCAAATGGGTGAAAACCGTTCATCAAGGCACCGGGGAATTACCCGCGTAATTCTCCCTCCCAGCAATGTAGGGGCGAATCGCGAATCGCCCCTGATTGGCGGGTTTGCGATGGGTAAATCCTGTCCCGTCAAAAATCCAACCCCCCAAAGGGGTCATCTTTTAAATCATCCCCGGGATTGGGACTCTCTACAACCTCCCCAATTTCCTCCGAAAAACTCGGGTTTTGAACATCCCTGGTGTGACTAAATTCTCCCTCGATTGCCTGACTCCTAGCCTTTGCCTCGGGGTCATCTGGGAGGTTGATTAATTTCCCATTAAAATGGTTACTAAATCGTTGAGCAGCCCGGATGACTTCATCATCATCGGTCTCCTCACCCCGGAGGATATCCCGTCTCCCCGTCGCCCCAACGGACACCGGAGGGCGATTTTCTGGCCCTCTACCCGTTTCAATTCGGGGGTCTTGAGCAAGGGGTTGATCCGGTGAATTTTGCGGATTGGCGGGGCTTTGTGGCGTCGAATTGGTCTGTCCATTGCCCGTCGGTGCAGCCGGTGGCTCCATCCGGGCTGAGGGGGGTTCGGAATGACTAGGGGCGATCGGAGTAGAAGCGGGAGCAGGTGCATCCCCAGACACCTGAATCACCACTTTAACTCGCAGATTAAACGCCTTTAAAAAGGCAGCTTCCATATCAGATATCTTGCTCTGAGCCATCTTAAACAGGTTTGGGGAGCGAATGGCAATCTGAGCTTGGTTGTTACTAAATGCAATCAGCCGTCCATGTTCATTCAACAGGGCTTTGCTGCCCAGGGAAAGATATTCGAGCAAAGTTTGCCAGGTTTGTTCCAGGTTGGCACTCGGCTCTAAACCAACAGGTTCCGGGTTCCCAGACCCCTGAATCGGTGCCGATGCCGGGGGAGAAACAGGGCGATTTTCCTGGGGAGAGACTGCGCCAACGCCTCCGGATGGTGACTCCGAACTCCCGACATTCCTCCCCTGTACCGGGGGAGACTGAGGGACATTTTCAGCCGTGGGAGGGCGAGAAGAAGCTCTCCCCGGTGATGCCGAATTCCCACCCCCTCGATTGGATTGGAAACTGGATGTTTCTTGCCGTCCCTGAGTCGGTGTAATTAAAGCCGAGGACAATAATCCCAACAGAGTCACTTCTAACCATAAGCGAGGTTGAGTGGTATTTTTAATTTGCCCCTCGCTGCTGCGTAAATGTTGTTGTCCGGCTAAAATAGTAGCCATGTCCCAGTCTTGAGCCACCGCACATAACTGTTGCCAAGTCGGAGGAGTAACGGCGACTAAATCAGGACGATGGGGTGCAGTATGAGCGATTAATAAATCTCGATAAAACCCGGCCAAATTTTGTAAAACAATCAACGGTTCTCGACCGCGATTCATCAATTCTCGGACTTTATCGAGGACTTGTTCAGCATTATTGGCGGCGATCGCCTCTAACAACTGAATCAAATCTCGCTCGGGAACCGACCCCACCAAATCCCAAACCCGCTCCACCGTTACCTGTTCTTCCAGCAACGAAAGCTGATCCAGGAGACTTTCTGCATCTCGCAATCCCCCCTGAGCAATTTGAGCTACCGTTAAAACCGCTTCATCGCTGATATTAATGGTTTCATTGCCCGCAATATGCTTCAAATGCTGAACCATTGAATCCACAGGAATCCGGCGAAAATCAAATCGCTGACACCGAGAAATAATCGTCGGCAAAACTCGTTGGGGGTCGGTTGTTGCTAATACAAAAACGACGCGATCGGGTGGTTCTTCTAAAGTCTTCAGCAAGGAGTTAAAAGCTGCCGTACTCAGCATATGGCAATTATGAACTAACAGTCCATTGGCCACAAAGTTATGATTACTTTCGACTTCAATATCGTAAACTTGACGCGGAGATGCCATTTCGACGGATTCGACCTTCTCCAAACTTGTAATCCATTGATGGGATTGAATAGGGTTTGAGTTCATCCACAAACTTTCGGGTGGTATCTGCGTTTTCCCTACACCCACTGCCACCACTTCCCTAGATAGATTCAAGCTGGGCGAGGGTACTTTGGCGTCGATCGCGCTGTTTACGGTTTTCTGGCTCACTGAAGGCGCAAGAATGTTCATTCCGGGTTTCACTTGGATGGCAGCTATCCAGCCGTTTTCGGTCCGAATCAGATGATTGGCGGTGCATCGGATTTCTCGGTTACCTGTTTTAATAATCAGTGTTTGTCGTTCTCCCCGTTCTAGCCAGCGGAGAACTTTTTTCCATTCCCAGTTCCCGTTTGATTCGTTATAACTGAGAACCTGTTGGTTTTGCACAGAAGGGTCATCAATTCTCATCAACCCCTCAGCAGTTTGCACCAGGGTGTCACCCGTTAAACATTCGTCAATAATGTAAACTTTTTGGCGACATTGTACAGGTGCAAATTGCGCTCGTTCGATGAGTTCACGGATGTTATCAACCCCGGTATTGCTGGCGGCGTCAATCTCAATCGTGTCTAATGAGGTCCCTCTAGCAATGGTGCGACAGACTTCGCATTCACCGCAAGGGGTCTCGGTGGGACCGTTGCTGTTGAGGCAGTTGAGGGATTTGGCGAGAATCCGGGCGCTGGAAGTTTTGCCGGTGCCTCGGGGTCCGGTAAATAAGTAGGCGGGTGCAATTCGATTTTGGCGAATCGCATTGGTTAGGGTGGTGGCGATCGCCTCTTGTCCCACCAAATCCGCAAAGGTTTGGGGGCGATATTTGTGATGTAGCGGTTCGTATGGCATGGATGGGGGAAGAATATCAGCAGACAATACTGTTAAATCTGGAGGCAATGGCCGGTGGAATGGCAAGGCTGGAAATATCACCCCTAGAGATGGGGTGATGGAGAGGCAGTCAATATCCATAGAAAGCGCGATCGCCCCTCAAGGGTTCCCTCTTTCTACGGGTCTCCCTCTGTTGTGAAAAATTTGGATTTTTTTACCGGAGGAAAAAAGCTCCCCATCTCCGATTTTAAAGGGAAAAGCACGAATCCCCACTCTAAAATAGAATAGCACTGGCCTATTCCCTTCCTACCCATTTGGATAGATATCTGTGGCAAAGGACCCCGTTTAGGATTGGGCTGGAGCGCCTCCCCATTGACCCTGGAAGGCTCTGGCAAGGAAGGTCGGGGCAGGTTTGACGAAAGTGAAGGCAAGACACTGCCAGTATCGGAAAAATGCAGGGATGGGGTGGGACTCGGAATACAAAAGAAATCCGTAGGGACAGAGGGATAAATTTATCAATGATGCAGTTCATGCAACGGGTTGTGAAAACTTTGGGCCGAATCTGGCAGCAGCTTATCCGCTTGTGGCAACAGTGGTTTCGCCGATCGCCGCCTCAATCGTTCCCGAAAAAGCCGTCAAACCGAGTTCGGGTTGAGACGGTGAAGGGTCCTCTTCACCAACCCACCAAACCTCTATCTGCCGCAGAATATGAGTTTCTGTTTTCTGAATTGCTCGATGGGGTGCATCGGGGCTGGAGTCAGGCTCAGGTTACCCAATTTCTGAAGGAAATCGGACCAGAATCTGCTCCTAATGTCAAGGGTTCTGGAGCTGATGGTTCGGACAATGAAGTCTATGTGTTCTGGTTACGGCAGTTTGGCTCTCGTTTGCTGAATTCCCCGGTGCCCAATCATGAATTAGCAAGACGGATGGTGCGCTTAGGGCAGTTAAACTGTGGTCAACTCTGTGTTGTGGCGGGAGAAATTGGTCAAAATTTGCTCGATCGCGAGGCAAATACCCCGTCTTCATCCGCCGCTACACCGGACTCGCCGGTTTCCTCGGAATTTACCCTAGAACACTATTTACAACTGGGACAGATTCATCTCGATCGCCGGCAATATCCCTCGGCGTTAACCACTTTTGAACAAGGGGCAAACCATTCCCCGAATCACCCAGAAGTGTTGTATGGATTAGGGTTAGTTTGTCACCGCATGGGACTGTATCAAGAGGCGATCGGTCATTTAACCGAGGCATTAGCCCAAAAACCCGAGTTTGTGGCGGCCCTGACTCAGCGGGGGTTAGTCTATAAAGCTTTGAATGATTTAGAAGCGGCAATGGCGGATTTTGAATCAGCGGTGGGGATGAAACCGCGCACTCCCGAGGAATGTTGTGCCAGAGGTAAGGCGCTGATGCAGTTAAAGCAGCCGTTCGAGGCGATCGCCGCTTATGAAGAGGCCCTGACAACCCATCCCGAATCGCATCAGGGGTGGTATGACTGGGGCAATGTTTTTTATGACTTGCAGCGGTATGACGAGGCGATCGCGGCTTATGATAGAGCCCTGGACCTGCAACCGGACTATGCTCCAGCTTGGTTGAATCGTGGGGCCGCCTTGGGGAATCTGCATCGGTATGGCGAGGCGATCGCTGCCTTTGAGAAACTCCTGGAAATCCAGTCCCATGACTATCATGGCTGGTTGTGCCTGGGTCAAACCCTAGAACGGTTAAACCGAGTCCCAGAGGCGATCGCTGCTTATGAACGCGCCTTACAACTGCGACCCGATGACCCCACCGCCTGGAGATATCGCAACGCAGCACTCCTAGATATAAAAAAAAGCTAGGACGGCGACTGGCCTGACCTAGCTTGTCCCGGGATAACTGGGACCTATTATTTAACCGGACATCCCGGATGAGGGCAATGCAAGGGCCGCACCCATCACCGGACGAACCACTTTCATTCCGATTTAACCCGTACCCTGGTTCTTGTTTTCATGGGATTGGATGCGACTTGGGGGAGAGTTCGGCATCCCATGACCTTCTTGAGCATACTGTTGCCAGAGTTGAGCTAAACCATGAGCTTGTCCCTGGAACTCCGGATGAACTTGATACATTCGTCTGGGTCTTCCCCGGCCTTCGACCTTTTTCCAGTAACCCTTAATGACTCTTTCATTTTCTAAAAATTTCAGAGCGCTGTAGAGTACCGTATCCGAAAGTCGATAGGCTGGATATTCCCGCTCTAATTGCTGAATCAGTTCTGTGCCATAAGAGTCACCCGCCAAAAAAACTGAGAGAACATAACAGACGGTTAGTTCTTTATTCAGATAAATCGGCGGAGGGTTTTGAAAAAAGTCATAGATATCTTCAAAATTCATTTGAGTTACCCGCTGAATACCTCTTAAAATACCAATTGATACAGGAATTGACGCCCTGAAAGACTGACGTTTCGTAGCTTGCCCGCTCTATTGAGGGGTGAAAAATCTACAGTTCAAAGTCAACTCAAAGTCAACCCAGATACCGTCCCGAGCGTCGGGAAGATTGAAGATTTGTGATTGTGTTCCCGGAGGTATATAGCGAACCTAAATCAGTTTGACAATGGCTCCAAGCCCGAGACCCTAGGAGTGCGTTGGCGCCGCCTGTGCGGAACGCACAAACATCTTGCTCGCTTTCTTTATGTCAAACTGATTTAGACGGGCTATAGATGCGTTGCTGGATGAAACTGCCAGAGAAGCCAGTTAGTCAGCACAGCTTGAATCAGAATTAAGATCCTTTTAATTGCCTGAATTAGAATCGGAGTAACGGAAGGAAGTTACTCCAAATTTTCAGAAAATTTGTATTGCAGAAAGCTTAAAATATTTTCCTACAATACCGGAACAAAAGGAGCGCAAAACTCGTCTGATTGCCGCAATCTGGTTCAGGCGAATTTCGGTTAGAGTTAAGCCGGAAAATTTACCAGCTAACTAGCAAAAACCCCTCTCTCAAATTTTTTTATACAGACTCCTACTGAGGGAATCAGCGAAAGTCAGCACCCAAATAAAATAAATACAACTTCTGTAGACTTGAACCTGGGAACAGAACTTGTGAAAAATTATCTCTGACGGCAAGCCAGCCCTGATTTATTAGTAGTAATTTGCACCCCGGTTGATACCCACATAGACCGAGGGATGGATCATCAACACCTGCGATCGCTCGGGTTGGTCTATCGTTCAGTCGGCTTAATTGACTCAGGCAGAAGATGGCTTGATTCTCTCTAACCTGAGCGCACCCTTTCTCTTCCCTAGGCCGACTGGAGCAATACCGTTGAGCCTGTAGACAAGCTTGTAGTCATGAACCCTGCGGGCATTTTACCCCGATTTTTCTTTGAAAATCTGGGCAGTCAACTGGGACTGAGTTAACCCGGTTACTCGCGATCGCCATCCTCTCCCACGGCTCAAGTCAAGTTCGCCTGAAACTTGGCCTGAGTTGTACCCCAATTTCAAGCACGGATCATCAGATAGTGCTCAGACAAATCGCTAAAAAAACCCAGATGCTCAGAATTTACCCAAACGAATGGGGCGATCGCCTGCCGAAAAGATGCATTCTTATTGGGCTGACGCGCATCGGTGTTTTTTTGTTCTCTATTTTTCTTTACAAGTTAATTTAAAATAAACAGGGCAAATATAGCAATTGCACCTCAATATTACCAGGCAACGGCAATCCGGAGGTGTGGTGGTCTATGATTGAGCAAGAGCCGATCAATCTCAACGCTCCAAAACGGTAACTGCGTTCTGCGTATGTCAAATAAAACAGACTTAAAAGCACTTCCACCTCCCGTCCAGCGCGTCATCCCTGCCTTACGCCGAGTCGGCTGGATCAGTTTTTGGACACAGTTAGTTCTAGCCGTTGTTGCCGGACTGATTTTCTTATTTGCAATTTTGATTGAATCTCCGGCACCTCGGGAAGCTGCCAGAACCAGTAATGTCAGCATCGGTCCGGGCATTTTTTTTGCATTTCTGGGACTGGCTGCCCTCGGACTGAGTATCTATTGGGCTTATCGCTATACTCGCCTATCTCAACAGCTAAGTTCTGTAAATTCTAAGCTGCGCCCTGGTCCCGTGAAGACGGTGCAAATCGTGCGTCGGGGCTTAATGGTCAATTTAGCCGGGATGTTTTTTACCCTAATTGCTGCAGAAGCAATTGGCGGAATCCTCCTAGCCAAGGCCCTCCAATACCAAGGCGGTGGCTCTCTGGTGACGGCGTTGCGCCCCCAAGATTTTATTCAAGCCTTGGATATTTTTGTGGTGTTGGCGAATACCCATACAATTGTGGCCCACTTTATCGGGATTGTCACGGGACTTTGGTTGCTCAACTGGATCGATGTTAATACTCAGAAGGAACCCTGAAACCCTCGTCCAGGGGGTCGGATGGGGTCGAGGTTTCCTCAGCTTGGGTTACCAATCTAATGCTTCGGGTGGGGCTATTTCGGAGACGGCACAGGCGATCGCCTGTGAGGTAATCCCCGGTGTTTGCATCGGCAGCACCCCTTGACGAGAATCCCTCGCGGGGGCGGTTAAAGTTGGGTCTGGTTCTGGCACGATTGTGGGAGCAGATTGACTATTCATCCACCCCAGTCCCCCGATCGCCCCAGCCATGAGCGCGGTGTAGCCTACATACAGATGCAGGGGACTGACCGAAAATTCTAGGTTAAAGTCTTGATGATGCCAGGACGGTCCGGGTGCATTCTGTTTCGGGGGAATGGGTAAGAAATTCGCCAGTCTCGCCCCGTCTAAGCCTAAGACATCCCCAATTTTATGAATAAAACTCCGCAGATAAACCTCTTCGGGCAGCTTGGATAGATAGCCGTTCTCGATCGCTTCAATATGACGGCAAGGAACGAGGGTCTGTTTATGCAACTCCTGAATCAATAACCCGCGATCGCAGCGTGCCGCTTGCAGTTGTTGCCCAATTTGAGTCAGGCGATCGGCCCATTGTTGTTGCTGGGCGATGATTTGAGCTTGCTGTTGAGCTTGCTGCTGTTTTTTGTGACGTTGAAAGGGGTTGATTCTAGCAGGTGACGACAAGGGAGAGGGATTTAGGGCGATCGCGTCTCGATCTGTATCGCCAAGGGATTGGGAATGGCTTTCCGGTGTTCGGATGTCCTCTAATGCCTGGTACTCTGGGCGATCGCCGGACATCTGAGATAAATCTAGGTCATCCACGACCAACTCAGTCTCATTCAGGGGTTCTGAATCGTCCATAACCGGGGAAATCCATTGCTTGAGCGTCAGCCAAATCGCTTTTTTAGCCACCGCTTGTAGCAGCATAGAGGAACCATCAGCAGACTCACCGAGTCTCTGCTTGAGGAATCCCAATGCAGTCCGGTAAACTTTTGTCCGATACAGTTCCGACTCAATTTGAGCGAGGAGAACTGTCATTTCCTCTTGAGGTAGTGTGGCCTGGGAGATGGTTTCAAATGCCATGATACTCGTTAAATCGGGGGACTTCAGTGATGAGTAACTGAATGAAAGAACAGTTAACCCCCGATCCTGTCTTCGCCTAAAATGTTGAGTTGAGTCCGAAGTTAGACTCAGGTCTGGCTAGACAGGTATTCAGGGAGAACCTGTATCTGAGTATCTTCATTCCGGGGATTCGTACCCGTTCCGGATGGAACGTTGCCTCCAGGGGTTACAATCAGCACATGGAAAGAGCGACTACTGCAATGGATTCCTAACGAGTACCGTCCTCGCCATCAAACGTTTCCCCTCAAGAATGGTAAGTTTTGGCTCCATCGGAGCAAGATTGTTGACCCCGAATCTGCCAAACCCGCACCGGGGCGATCGCCAAGAGTCCCACGCCAAAAAATAGAAATCGGATCAGTTCCCTCCCGTGATATTCTGGTTTTGCCCTAGGATTTGCTCTTCCTGGGTTCAGGGCAATCAAAAACCTGTACGCCTCGACCGAAATGCGGGAAGGGCGTTTTCCGGTTTTCTGATTCCGTTTTGCTCCTCGCTAGTGCTCTTTATCTTCCTATTATCTGTCATGTCCCGATCGGAATCATCAAAAGAGAATGGGCAATCCCACACTTCATCCACAATTTTGACGGATGAGTCCGGGCGATCGCTATCTTGTTACATCGAACATTCTGTAGAAGTAAACGACAAGACTTACGTTTTACTCACTCCTATTGATACGCCGGTGGAAATTTTCGCATGGCAAGCTGAGGATGAGGATGATGAACCCATTCCTATTAGTGAGGAGGAAGTGGATACTATTTTTGATACGGCTAAAGCGGTCCTCGAAGAACAAAACCTCACCCTCAAACGCAGCGCAATTACTCTGACGGTTAGTGGCGATCTTCCGGAATTTACGGAAGAGGAAATCAGTGATGATGAGCTAGGTGAAGCGGCAGAATATGAGGAACTTCAGTGGTTAGCCAGTTTTTATCATGAAGAAGCCGAGTATGCCATCTACTCTCCTTTGGATCCCGTATTCATTTTGGCGCGCCTCAATGAAGACGGAAACCCTGAGTTACTTTCTGATGAGGAGTTACAGGAACTTGAGCCGATGATGTCTACTTTAGAAGGCATGATCGAAGAACGGTTGTTTGAAGAACTCGAATAACGACGAAACAAGCACTGTCCTGAGTCTGACTCAGTAACCCAATTAGATGTGGGACTAGAATCAATAGTTAAAGCCCGATCAGTCCCATTTCAACAAAAATTTTAGGGGGATTAGCCGCTAAAGCTCACCTACAAATCAGGGTTCGTCGGCGATCGCATTGGAGCTTCTCAACTCAGAGTTGACCCGGGCTCTGGTTCGTCACCAGGGTGACCCTTGCTGGACCCCCCAGAGAGGCGACTCCAACTTTTAGGAAATCAGGGCTTAGATCCACAAAGCAGAAGATCCCTGGCCGGAAAATTACCCTCTAGCTCCATGAGTTATCTAAGCCCGAGTAGAACATACCACCGGATTCCCCGTCTGATGTGGAGTCTATCAATTCAGAGATTAAAGACTACTCTGGAATAGGTCAATGCCGCGGTAAACTACCCAACGCTGACTGAGTACAGTACAGCGTGGGCTTTTAAAGCCTAATGTTTACCAGACT